>CAZTIJ010000006.1:0-26312 GCA_964613365.1 uncultured Clostridiaceae bacterium
CCTTGCTAAAATCATAGGGTTGGATCGTTTGATTGGCATCCGCCAGGTACTGATCGTTCAGAAGAATCACCAAGGTTTGGTATTTTTCAGAAAGATTAAAGGCCTTGGCGGTTTTATAAAAAGCTTCCTCCGCGGTTCTCATGGCGGTGACCATTCTGGGAATCTCTCCATGGGATGCGGTTAAAATAAAGCTTAGGTCACTTTGTTCCGTTCGGGTGGGAAAGCCCGTGGCGGGTCCCGGCCGTTGAACATTGGCCACCACCAAAGGGGTTTCCGTAATTCCTGCAAGACCTAAGGCTTCCGTCATTAAGGAAAATCCGCCGCCCGATGTCCCTGTCATGGCCCGAATTCCGGCATAGGACGCACCGATGGCCATGTTGATGGCCGCAATTTCATCCTCCGCCTGTTCCACAACAATTTTGGCCTTTTTCTGGTTAGCGGCCAAAAAACTCATAATGCTGGTGGAGGGCGTCATGGGGTAGGCACTGTAAAAGGTTACCCCCGCCGCAAGGGCTCCTAGGGCAATTCCCTGATTCCCATTAATCATAATTCGCTGTTCCGTATTTTCCGGTTTTTCTACATTCCAGGAGTCCAAATCCATTTCATAACCTTTGATCAGCGCTTTATGATTGACCTCCAATAGTTTATCCCCGAAGTTTTTTTCAATAATCTTTTTCCCGATTTTCAAATCCAGGTCCAAAGCTTTCATCAGCCCACCGAGAAAGACCACACTGAAAACCTTGGGATTGCCCACATCCTTTGCCCCTTCTTTTATCGGCAGGTAAATCCCTTGATGTTCAGAAATCCTCACTTTTTCCTTAAGGGACTGATCCAACAACACCTTCCCTCCCGGTTTTAGCCGAGATAAGTGTTCCTTTACCGTCGTTTCATCGAAGGCCACAATAGCATCCAGGGCATTTTTATGACTGTGCACCGGATTGGTTCCGAAGCGGATTTGACTGAAGTTATGGCCCCCACGAATTCGAGACATATAGTCTTTATTCGAAAAGAGATAGTACGAGCTGCGTTGCAATACTTTTTCCAGCAGTGCTCCCAGGGTGTCAATTCCTTGCCCTGCGGAGCCTCCGATTAATACATTATAATCCAATAGTAAGCGCCCCTTTCCATGAATATTTTCTTATTTCACGCTAATGGGTATATACCCCGGTAAAATAGATTCAATCGATGGATTTTCTTTGGTATCACCTACAATAATTATGAGAAAAATCTTCTCCTAGATTCCCACAGCTTCGCCTAAGACCTCTGCAATAGATCCCCGTATTACCAAGTCCGCCCGATGGTCCCGGGGGGTTTTTTCCCGGTTGATAATGATCAGTTTTTTCCCTCGAAAATACTCCAAAAAACCTGCTGCAGGATAAACCACCAGGGATGTTCCGCCGACAATCAAAACCTCGGCCCGCTCAATGGCGGCGATGGCCCCTTCAATCACTGATAAGTTCAGAGGCTCCTCATACAGGGTGACAGCGGGACGAATGATTCCCTGGCACTGAATGCAAGTCGGCACCTCTCCCCGGCTCTTTAACAACGCTTCAAACCCATACTCTTCTTGACATTCCATGCAATAGTTTCGATAAATGCTTCCATGAAGTTCATAAACCTTACGGCTTCCCGCTTTCTGATGAAGACCGTCCACATTTTGGGTGATCACCGCCTTTAGTATTCCCTTTTCTTCCAAAGCCGCCAGGGCGTAGTGCCCTTTATTGGGTATTGCCTTTTCATGAACCAGGTTGTTCCAGTAGTACTGATAAAAAAGCTTCGGATGTTTTAGAAAAAAGGAATGGCTCAGTATCATTTCCGGTGGATAGTCCTGATTGCCTTGTTGATTGTAAAGACCCTGATCCTTGCTCCGAAAATCAGGGATATTGCTTTCCGTGGAAGTTCCCGCCCCTCCAAAAAACACAAGATTTTCAGTTTCTTCCAGTGTTTTTCTTAGCGCTTCCACCGCTTCTCGATTCTTTATCACATTGATCCCCTCCTATTCCCATTATTACCCTGTTTTTCATGGAACACAACCAATCCATAGGGATAAATTTATTTTTAGCCCTACTTAATGGCAATCATGAGCCCTACTTAATGGCAATCATGGCCGCGAGACTTCCCCGTTGATTTTTATGGACCCGGTGGCTGAAAAAAACCTGGGGATGGCACTTTGTGCATAGATCCGTTACGAAAATCCGACTTTCCTCCACACCGGCGGACCGGAGCATCCGTTTATTCAGCCCCCATAGGTCCACCCGGTATTTTCCGTTGCCTTGAAACGCTATGTCCTGCTTTTTCCAACTTGGCACCCCTTGGAGTTTTTTCAGCACATCCTGTTCCACTTCAAAACAGCAGGACCCGATGGAAGGACCAATGCCTACATACAAATCCTCAGCCTTGGTACCGAAGGCGGTTTTCATCTCTTCCACGGTCTTTTTCGCCATTTCCCCCCAAGTACCCCGCCAACCGGAGTGAACCATGGCAACGGCTTGATTTTGGGGATCCGCAAAGAAAAGGGGAACGCAGTCGGCGTGTTGGGTTACAAGGCCAGCCTTCGGCAGCTTCGTCAGGAGACCATCCACTCCCTGGTAATCCTTGTCCTTTATTATTCCCTTTCCCCGGTCCTTCTCTTTAACCTCCCGAAGGCATGTTCCGTGGTTCTGATCTGTAAGCACCATGGAACCCACATCCATTCCCAGAGCCCCTACAAAGTTTCGAAAGTTTTCCATGACTCTTTTATCATCATCCCCATTGCTAAAGCTAAGATTCATGGATCGATAGTATCCGCTGCTTGCCCCGCCAAAGCGGGTGCTGAAGCCGTGGTTCACAAATCCCAAAGCCTCCAGCTGCGGGAATACGTAAAATATTACCCCGTTATTTTGTTTCAGTTTCATGGTCTCAGATTCCGGAAACCGGGTCTCCATATTACCCTTCCTTTCTTTATCCTTTGTCCGTTGAAGAACTGCTTTTGATTATTCTGCTCCGACGCCCTCTTAAAAGCGCAGTAAATTTTTATCCATTAAATACTGAAGATGAAGAACCTTCTCTCCCCCCTGTTGAAATCGTACGGTGATCCGGTCTTCATCGTGGACTTTAATAATTCTTCCCCGCCCAAACTTCTCATGGTAAATCTCGCGGTTTAGCGTTTTCCCGGGACTTTCTTGTGCTTTTTCGGACATTCGAGATCCCCGGTGAAACAGCCGCTCCCTCCACTGATGTTTCCAATTACGGCTCTTCATACTCCCTTTGATTTCCTGTAAAAAACAGGAGGGCTTTACAGGAGCTCCGTATCGCTTCTCCATGGTCAATAGACAAAGTCTTGACTTCGCCCGGGTCAGCGCCACATAGAAAAGCCGCCGTTCTTCTTCCAATAAAGCCACCTCGCCATGATCCCCGAACTTTTTCAGACTCCCCGCACTGGGAAATACTTCATCCATCAAGTCCATTATATATACCTTTGAAAACTCCAGGCCCTTTGCCGAGTGTACCGTGGTCAGAGTCACCCCTTTTCCGAAGTTTCTTTTTCCCTGTTCTAAAACATCCTTAAAGCCTTCTATCTCTTGTTCAAATTCTATGGTGCTTTCCAAGTCTTCACAAAGAGCTCGTACGGTATCCAAAATTCCTTTGCCATTTTCCACCGAGGCACCACTGTGGTCGGACTTCCGTTCCAAAAAATCTCCGTACCCCAGTTCCTCTTCAATAAAGGTTACAATTTCTTCTCCCTTCTGTTTCCGAAGGGTTTTCAGTCCCTGCTGAATTTTCTCGATCCGCTGTCCCTGATAACGCTTAAGCCCAGGGTAGGTCAGCATGACATCAAATATATCGGTCATGTTTTCCCGTTTTCGTAAAACCTCTTCGGTATAAACCATCATTTTTTTCGATATATAAGCATCATTTTTATAGTAGATACGGTTAAAAGATGCCAGATCCCCGGGATCTTGAGCCACCGCCATAAAGGCTTTTAAGTCCTGGATTACCCAGTGATTAAAAAATTTATTCCGATAATCTCGGATATAAAAAAGCAGCCCCTCTTTATGTAGCGCCTTAATCAAGGGGATCGCCGACACGTTATTTCGAAAAAGAATAGCCACACCCTTAGGATCCCCCTCATCCCGAAGATCTTGAAGAATGCCTTCTAGCTGATGCTTTTCATCCCGATAGACCTCCTTGGTGATCCCGGGATCCGAGGGATTTTTTGTAAAACTTTTTTTATGGTACCGTTCTTTATTTTTTTCAATCAGGCTGTTGGCCAGATCCACCAATTCCGGCGTACTTCGGAAATTTTCTTCCATAAAATAAACCTTGGCTTCCTTATAGATCTCAGGAAAGTCCAGCATGATTTTCGGATCCGTTCCCCGCCAAGAATAAATTCCCTGGTCGTCATCCCCCACGACAAACAGGTTGTTTTCAGGAAATGCCAGGGTTTTTATAATTTCAAACTGCAAAGGGCTGGTATCCTGAAATTCATCGACCTGAATAAAGGGATAAATCCTTCGGCAACGCTGAAGAAGTTCCATACTGTTTTGTAGGATTTTCAGGGCCAAAATCAGCATATCATCGTAATCAATTACATCCCGTTGTTTCTTGTACGTTTCATAATCCTTATAAATTTTTTCGAAATTAGGAATGTCCGCCACGGTTTCATGATCTTTTAATTGATCGTAGGGAATCATCCGATTTTTGACAAAACTCAGTTTCGTCACCAGGTTCTCAATTTTTTCCTCCGTGGGATACTCCCCGTTATACTTTTGAAAAAGGGCACCCAACACCGCGGTCTTGCTTTTTTCCTTGGGATTTTTACTCTCCTCTTCCAGGATGGAAAGTCGGCGCTTTTTTTGCTGAAACACAAATTTCACGATCCGAAAGGCAAAGCTGTGAATCGTAGAGAAGTTCGGAGAACCTTGAACCTCTTTCCCGAACAGTTCCCGGAATCGTTGCTCCATATCCCGGGCGGAAGCCTTGGAAAAGGTCATAGTGTAGATTTCTTCAGGGTTTACGCCGTGATTTAAAATCAAGTTTGCCGTCCTCGAAACCAAGGTGGTGGTTTTCCCTGAACCTGCCACGGCCAACACTATGGCCGGTCCTTCAACATGTTCCATCGCCTGTTTTTGCTGGGGATTACAGGTAATGGAAAATTTGTTATGCAAATATTCATTCATGTCCATTTTATCACCATCTATTTAGTAGTAATCTTCATTATACCATAAGAAAAAAAGGGGATAAATCCCTTCCCCTTCACCCGATATTCCCTGTATATTCAAATATTTTTCTTAAAGGCTTTTAGGCTTTCTTAGCCGGACTCTGTTCAAAACCTTTTTTATATAAATGTCCCCCTAGGGGATCTATCTGCTTATACTATCTGCTTATATAGGAAAAACAAAGAATTTATCTATGAATTTCTCCTTATGTTTTGATTTTTGTGGTAACTGCGGTACAATAATACTATGCACTTATCAAACCAAGGTAAAGCAGGTGAAAAATGAAAACCGTAACCATAGAAAACCTATTGCCCAACAACCGGGAACCGATCTTTGACCTTCGCACTCCCAAAGAATTCGAAGAGGATCATATTCCCGGAGCCATGAATTTTCCCATTCTCACCAATGAGCAGCGCCATGAAGTGGGAACCCTGTATAAAAAGGATCCCGACCGGGCAAAAAACCTCGCCTTCCTCTACGGGCATGAAAAGTTGGAGACCTTGCAGCAGAAAATCCGGGTACATTCCGATCAAGGGGAGAAAGTGGTCTTTTACTGCGCCCGTGGCGGTATGCGAAGTGATTTGCTGGTCAAACATCTCCAATCCCTGGGTTTTCCAGCGGTTAAATTGGAAGGGGGCTATAAAAGCTATCGTTCTTTTGTTCGCCGGGAACTTTCGTCCTTTGGAAAACGCTTGGACTTTATCGTGCTTCATGGATATACCGGCGTGGGAAAAACCCGAATTTTAGGTTTGCTTCAGGAGAATGGACTGCCGGTTCTGGATCTGGAAGGTTTAGCGAAAAACAGCGGTTCGGTTTTCGGAGAAATTATGTACTCCGGAGGCAGCCCTTCACAAAAGTACTTCGAATCTTTGATGTATGATACTCTATCCTCAATTTCCGAAGGTTACTGTTTTGTGGAAATGGAGAGCCGGCGAATCGGAAAGATAACGATTCCCGAAGAGCTCTATCAAGGACTAATCTGCGCCAATGGACATGTGTTGGTATCCACGTCTCTTAAAAATCGGGTTGCCACCATCTATCAGGATTATGTTAAGGACCATGATCCTTCCTTTGAAGAGGTTCTAGGAAAAATACAACGTCTGAAAAAGGTCCTCGGCAAGGAAAAGGTGAAGGGTTTAACCTCTGCTTTGGAAAAGGGGGATTATGAACAAATGATTGAGACCTTGATTTTGGACTATTACGATCCCTTATATCGAAAATCCCTTAAAAACTATCGGGACAACATGACGGAGTTTGTCTATGAAGATTTATCAAAGGACTTATTCTCTTGGCTGGATCAAAAGGATTTTGCAAGGAAGGATTTTGATTCCAACAAATATTAATATCAAATTGGAGTGATTGATTATGACAACGGCCAATGACTATGAAACCGAAGAGATGATCCATGGAACAAAAGTCTCGGACCCCTACCGCTATTTGGAGGATTCGGACCGGGAAGAAACCCGGGAGTGGCTAAAAAACCAGGAGTACCAAACAGCGGAATACTTCTCTAAAATTGAAAAAAGACAGGATTACAAGTTTCAACTACGGAACCATTTCCAATACACCAAATATTTCGTACCGGAACGGATCCAAAGCTCCTTGTATTTTTTGAAGGCTTTGGAAAATGAAAACCAGCCAAAACTCTATGTAAAAAAAGACCGGGATCCCGAGACAAAGATTCTGATTGACCCTAACAAGTTCAGTGAGGACCAAACCATTGCCCTAACCAACTACTTCATCAGTAAAGACGGAAGGTACGTCGCTTATGGTCGTTCCGAACAAGGAAGTGACTGGCAAGAGATACGGATTGTCGACAGTGAAACCCTTCAAGAGTATTCTGAGAAGATTTCCTGGGTGAAATTCACTACCGTTGCCTGGGATGGCGATAACAAAGGTTTTTATTATACCCGCTTTCCCGACCCTGCCACCCAGATTCCAAAAGAGGATGGGACTCATCCGAAAGTGTATTATCACCTATTGGGAACTCCTCAAAAAGAGGATTCCTTAATCTTTGAAAATCCCGAGGATAAAGAACTGAACCTTCAGCCCTTGATTACCGACGATTATCGTTTTTTATGTCTTACCCTTCGACGGGGTACCTCACCCAAAAACGGTTTTTACGTCATGGATCTGGATCGCCCCGCCAAAGGCTTTCGCCGGGTATTTGAAGAGGGAGAAGCGGAGATTAATTACATTTCCAATAACGGCACCGACTTTTATTTTTTAACGGACCTGGATGCGGGAAAAAAAAGAGTGGTCAAAGTTTCCATCAACGGTAGCAACGGAGGCATTCAAGAGATCATACCCGAGGGCACCGGGGTTATCCAAGAGGCAAGGATGGTACATCAACACTTTGTGTTGACCCTTCTTACGGATTGTTGCCACGAGCTATTGACTTATAACATTGAAGGTGAATACAAGGGATCCATTGATATCCCCCAACTTTCCAGTGTGATGGGACTAAGCGGAAAGCGTAACCATCGGGAAATGTACATCGCCACCACTGATTTTTTATCTCCCACGGTTATTTATAAATACAGTTTTGATGTGGAGGATTTATCAGAAATATGTCGCTCGAAGGTGCTCTTTGACCCCGATGAATATGAAACCCGCCAGGTTTTTATCCCCTCGAAGGACGGTACGGAAATACCCTTGTTTATTACCGGCAAAAAAGACCTGACCCTGGATGAGCCCCACAAAACCCTTCTCTATGGCTATGGAGGCTTTAACATCTCCTTAACCCCCCAATACAGCCCGGGGATCCTTCCATGGCTTCAAGAGGGCGGCTTGTATGTGGTGGCCAACTTACGGGGCGGCGGGGAGTATGGAGACGACTGGCATCAAGCCGGCATGCTTTCCAATAAACAACAGGTATATGAGGACTTTATCGCCGCCGGGGAATGGTTGATCAATCAGGGTTATACCACGCCAAAGAAGCTGGGAATTTATGGTCGCAGCAACGGCGGATTATTAGTGGCTGCCTCCATGATCCAGCGTCCGGATCTCTTCGGTGCAGTAATTTCTTCGGTACCGGTAATTGATATGCTTCGATATCACAAGTTTACCATCGGACGATACTGGGTTCCGGAATACGGTACGGCGGATAACCCGGAACACTTTAAATTCTTATATCAGTATTCCCCCCTACACAATGTTAAGGAAAACCGGACATATCCTTCGATTTTAATCTCTTCGGCGGAGGGGGACAACCGGGTGGTACCCGCCCATGCCATGAAATTTGCCGCCACATTACAGCAGGCGGCAAAGAAAAATGCTGATAATTCCAATCCGGTGATTTTTCGACTGGAAAAAAAGGCGGGCCACGGACATGGCAAGCCCACCTATAAAATCATTGAAGAGTGGACGGACTTCCTGAGTTTTCTCCATCGGGAGCTGGACTAGACCCCACAGGTCATTAAGCTTCGGCGGTGATGATATAAAAGGTCTTGGCTACCTCTTGCAGTGACAAAGCTTTGGGATCCATGAATCCCGCTTCAATTAAATATTTCTTCGTCTCCTGGAAATCCAGGCGATGGTTCAGAGGCGGACCCTGGTCCGTCTCTTCTTTTTGCCATTCAATAATTAGAATCCGCCCCTCTTGTTTAAGTATCCGTCGAGCCTCCATCAAAAATCGTTTCTTATCCTCCACCTCATGGAGAACCATAGACATCAGCAGCATATCCCCTTGAGAGTCCTCCAAAGGAAAATCATACTCTTGGGATTCTATAATCTCAATGTTTTCAATGGCAGCCTTCCCCGTCTCCGCTCTTAAAAACTCCGTCATATCCGAAGAGGTGTCTAAGGCGTATACCTTTCCCTTCGGCCCTAGCATCCTTGTGGCAGGAACACTAAAAAAACCGACGCCACAACCGATATCAATCAAAGTTTCCCCCGGTAGTAGTCCTCCTTTTTGTAAAATGATTTCCGGCGGAAGACTTTCTTTTCTTTCCTTGGATTGAAGCTTCTCTTTATTTTTCGGATCGAATTTATGAGCCATCTTTTTCCTCCATTCTGCATTTCCTTGGTTTAACCGACTTTTTCAATCTTATGGAAACTTTCCATCCGGTAAAGATCCTTTCTTTCGATCTTCAGCTCCGTCATCAGTTTATCCAGTTCTTCCCGGGTGACCCCCATGATTTTTAAGGATAGACCGCAGTTTGCCGTAATCTGTCTTGGCGTGGGTATCACATGGATTGTTACTCCCTGGTTAAGCAACTGTTTTTCCGCCTCCATGGCAGCGTGGGTGGAATCAAAGGTGATTACATAGGGTATGTCATTACTCATAAGCTATTGCTCCTTTAGTCAAATTTGTTTACTTCAGTATACCATCTTTGGTCTTCTTTTTCGCCAGGCATCAGAATTTTTCATGGAAGGAGCAAATTCCATCAATTTTTTCAATGGTTTTTAGGGCTTTCCAAGTGTAAAAGAGTCTCCTTTATTTTCAACCCGCCTCCGTAACCGACCATCCTTCCGTCACTTCCAATAACCCGATGGCAGGGGATGATAATCGGGAGAGGGTTTTTGTTATTGGCCAGACCCACCGCCCGAAAGGCTTTCGGCCGCTGAATTTTTATTGCAACCTCCTTGTAACTCCGGGTTTCCCCATAGGGAATATCCAACAGTGCAGCCCATACCCTCCGTTGAAACTCCGTGCCCCGGGGGCGAAGGGGGATATCAAAGGCCCGGCGCTTTCCCTGAAAATACTGTTCAAGCTGTTCATAGCCCTTTTTAATTACCGAGGTCTCTTCAAGCCTGTACTCCCCACTGGTTTTTTCTTCTTTTCCAAAATGCATCGCCACCAGATACCCCTCTTCTTCCCAAAGAGTAATAGGACCGATTCCCGTGTGGTAGCTGTAACCTTTTCTCATTTTCACCTGCTCCTTTCCGTCTATCCTTTTGATAAACCCTTCCGAGGTTCATCGCCGAAGGGCTTTCCTACTTAAAATCATATAACAAGAAGACTTTTATTTAAAGCTTTTTCTAGGAAACCTTCAGAAGTCTATACGGGATTTGATTATTTTATAGAATTTCGGGTATCCTTAGTACATGTACTTCGGGTTTCGAACAACCTGAAAAATGTGCAGGATACTATTTAAAGGAGGCAGTAATATGAAAAAAATCGGCGTACTGATCGGAAAACTCTATGAAGAATCGGAATACAGCGAACCGGCCCAGGCCTATCGCGATGCAGGGTACGAACTGGTTCATATTGGAAAGGAGAAAGGGGAGGAAGTGGTGGATAAGAATCGGGAAAACCCGGTTGTCATCGATGAAGTACCGGATAATGTATCTCCCGAGGATTTTGATGCCCTCTTGATTCCCGGCGGATTTTCCCCCGATGTCCTGCGGTCCGATGACAAAGTCGTGGACTTCCTTCGTCACTATTTCACCCTTGGAAAACCGCTGTTCACCATTTGCCATGGCCCTCAGCTACTGATCACCGCAGAGGTTTTAAGCGGCAGAACCCTGACCTGCTATAAATCCATCATCGTGGATGTGAAAAATGCAGGAGCCAATTACGTGGACCGGGAGGTTGTGGTGGACGGAAACCTTATCACCAGTCGTACCCCGAAGGATCTTCCCGCTTTTATCGACGCTTCCTTAAGAATGCTCAAGGAGAAATCCTAAATTCCATCAACAGTTAAAAACGCACATATAAAAAAACGAGGTGGATTCCCCGCCTCGTTTTTTCGTTGCTACTTCTGGGCTCTTTTGTTTCGGTTCTCCTGTTTAGAAGGGAGAAAAGCCTTGTTCAAACCAGTTGTCCTTCATGGCCTTTTGGTATTCTTCATAAAATACTTTCCGATGCTCGTTTTCCCATTCGTATAAAGTTTGAAGCATTTTCTTCCCCTTGGGATCCTCGGTGTTCTCAATGGCTTTTTTATAAAACTCCGCAAAATCATTTTCAATCAGATAGGCCATTCTCAGGATGGATATATCCGAGGTGGAAGTGGTTAAATCGTCGGGGGAAATGTCCTCCGCTTCCTTTCGAACATCAAAAATGCTTTCACCCTTATATTCCTCCAGATCTTCCATACCGGACCACTCCTGATTGACTTCAATACTGTCGTACTCTTTTTTTAGAATATCGTAATGTCTCTTTTCCTCCTTGGCCAAAGACTGAAACATTTTCTTTGCCACAGGATTTTCCACTTTGTCACTGAAGCTTGCATAAAAGTTTTGTCCCTGCAACTCCATATCCATTGCGAATTGAAGTATATTCAGTGCGTTTTTCAAAAAAAAACCTCCTCCGTGATATTTTAAAGAGCCTTATCATCTCTTTATCATTATACCCGGCTTCCCCTTTGTTAATCAGGAAATCATCTCTTGAATTTCCCGATATTCCGTGGAATTCAATTTAACAAAACGACTTTCCGTCTCTATGATCGGTCGGTTTCCCTTCATCACCGAGACGATCCTTCCAATTTTTCCGTTTCGCATTCTTACCCTGGAACCAATGTAATAATCCGTAATATTTTCTGTAAAGATCATCAACAGCTTAGTATCAAAATGATGGTAACCGATGTCCTTTAACTCCTTAATGGTTTCAAAGGGATTTTTTTTCTTTTTATACACCCGTTGGGAGGTCAGAGCATCGTAAACATCGGCAATGGCAATAATCCGGGTATACAAATCCAAGGCCTTGGTCTTTTCCGGATAACCGGAACCATCCATCCGTTCATGATGGGATAGTACCGGCTTTTTCACATCTTCGGGAATACTCCTGTTGTACTTAAGCATCTGATAACCAAGGGCAGCATGTTCTTTCATTACTGAAAATTCCTGTTCCGTCAGCCTGCCCTTTTTGTTCAGGATTTCATCGGGAATCTTTGCCTTTCCGATATCATGCAACAATCCCGCCTGAACGACCCTTTCTAGGTCCTGATTGGAAAGGCCTGACCACTTTCCAAGAAGCATGGCATATATGGATACGTTAATACAATGGTTATAGGTGTATTCATCGGCTCTGCGAAGTTCATTCATACAGTCCACCAAATGGGAATATCGGTCAATACCCGCCAGGATCCCTTGGGAGATTTCTTCTACCTTCGTAAAATCCAAGACTTTTCCCCCGGCAATACCTTGCATTATCCTTTTGATAGAAGCGCTGTTCCTTCGGTACTCTTGTTGCACCTCTTCTTTTACTTCCCTGCGATGAACCGCCACCTCCCGTTCATTGCTATAGGTCCATAGTTTTTGAATCCCCTGTTTTTGAAGTTTCGAAAGGTGATAACGGTTAATAATTGTTCCCTTTTTCATAAACAGCATGTTTTGACGAATGTATAGGTCCCGGGATAGTATTTCTCCCAGGGCCCTTTCGTAAACATAAATTTCTCGCTCTTCCATGGAATCCTCCACCCTCTTCCCCCGAATTGGATCCTTTAAACCCGAAGTCGGCTTTCCGGTCCTCTTTGTTTTTAAAAGCCTCTGTCCGATCGCCTTAGGATTTTTCCAAGGCATTCATATGCACATCCATTTGAGGATAGGGAATGCTGATGTTTTCTTCATCGAATCTTATTTTTACCGCTTCTTGGAGATCATAGTAAATGGACCAATAATCCTCTTTTTTGCACCAGGCTCGGACCGTGAAGTTTATGGAACTGTCTCCGTGTTCGATCACCCGAATCATTGGCTCCGGTTCCTTTAAGGTAAGTTCGTGTCCCTCCACAAGCTCCGTTAAAATGGCTTTGACCTGGCGGATATCATCATCGTATCCCACACCATAGGTCAAGTCCACCCGTCTGAGCTCTTCGGCACTGAAGTTTGTTATATTCCCGTTGGCCAAGGGCCCGTTGGGAATTACCACCTTTTTATTGTCCGGGGTAGACAGTCGGGTATGTAGGATTAATATTTCCTGTACCGTACCCATTTCACCCTGAGCACTGATAAAATCTCCCACATTGAAGGGTCTTGCGCTGAGAATAATAATTCCTCCGGCAATATTTCCCAGGCTGTCCCTTAGGGCGAAACCGATGGCGAGACCGGCGGCTCCTAGAATGGCCACGAAAGTGGTCATAGGAATCCCTAAAAATCCCAGCACCGTAATAAACAGCACAATATTTAGCCCGAAGGACGTTAAGGATTTAATAAATCCGTGTAGGGACTCATTTAATTTACTGGCCTTCAGACTTTTGTCCAAAACTTTGAGCAGGGTTTTGATCACTGCTAAACCAATCAACAGAATAACCAGTCCGATTAAAACCCGGATACCATATTGAATCAACATTTCTTGAAAGTCTTGCGATATTTCCATTGTTTTCCCTCCTTTATTTTTCCTTTTTCCATTATACCCGATCCCCCGGGCTTTACACAAGTTCTCCTGCATCCTCCAACTTTCCCGATTTTTGACTCCTGCTTTTCTTTCCCATAGGAAGGCAGGATAACTTTCCCGTTATTTGTTTACCCTTCCCCCCTGTAAGGGTATATATGAACAGTAATCAACTCACCACTGAAGGAGGACAATCATGGACCGAAGAAGAATAATCAAACAATATGAAGGTAAGAACATTTCCGATTCCACGGGTCCGGTTCTTTACTGGATGACTCGGGAACAACGTAGCGAGGATCATTGGCCCCTTACCTATGCACAGAAGCTGGCACTGGAGCATAAGCGGCCTCTGATCGTGATTTTTGCTTTAATGGATAATTATTTAGACGCGAATTTGTCTCACTACGACTTTATGCTTAGAGGTCTTAGGGAAGTGGCCGAAAATCTGAAAGGACAAAATATTCCCTTTGTCCTTTTGCAAGGGGACCCTTTGCAAGAGCTTCTGTCTTTTATAACGTCCCGGGAGGTCTGCCATGTGGTTACGGATTTTGACCCCCTGAAAGCGAAAAGAGCTCTGCAGGAGGGTTTGGCAGAAAAAATAGGGATCCCCCTGGATGTGGTGGATGGACATAACATCGTCCCCGTAACCACCGCCTCCCCTAAAAAGGAATACGGCGCCTATACCATTCGACCTAAGCTTCATAAGCAATTGGAGGATTTCTTGCGGGAAGTGCCGAAGATACAAAAACATCCCTACAGCTATGATAAGAACCTCCCCGATATCCCTTGGAATATCCTTTTGGATAGTTTAGGATCCAAGAAAAATCCTCACCTTAAAATCACCTATCCTTCCGGACCGACAGCGGCTCAGGAGCAATTAGAGGACTTTATTGACCACCGCCTGAAACACTACGGGGCCCATAGCAACGATCCCAACAAGGAGGCCTTATCCGGCCTTTCTCCCTATCTGCATTTTGGCCAAATATCCTCTCGGCGGATTCTCATAGCCTTAGAGGAAAGCCAGCACCCTTCCGCGGTTACCGCCGATTTTGTGGAACAAATTTTTGTACGAAAGGAGCTATCGGATAATTTTTGCTATTATAATCCGAACTACGACAGTATCCGGGGCTTTCCCGATTGGGCGAAAAAAACCCTGGATGCCCATCGCGGGGACCCTCGAGAATATCTTTACGCCTATTGGGATTTTCTCTACGGTAAAACCCACGACCCCCTTTGGAATGCAGCTCAGTGGGAACTGTTAACCACGGGAAAAATCCATAGTTATCTTCGAATGTACTGGTGCAAAAAAATATATGAGTGGACTCCCAGTCCCGAAGAAGCTATGGAAATTGCCATCCGACTGAATGACGGTTACAGCATTGACGGTCGGGACCCCAACGGTTATACCGGTATCGCCTGGAGCATTGGAGGGGTCCATGATCGGGCTTGGACCGAACGCCCGGTATTTGGAAAAATCCGCTACATGAATTACCGGGGAGCGAAAAGAAAATTCGATGTGGAAAAGTACATCCACACCCACCTAAAGGATGAGGCTGATGCGTATTAAGGAACAGAAATGGAAAAAATGGAAATCCTTAATCCTCCATTTAAAACAGCAGTTTAAAAAAAACGAACTGACGGCTTTAGGAGCCCAGCTGAGCTACTATTTGATCCTGTCTTTTTTTCCATTTTTAATCGTGCTGATTGTTTTGCTGAACTTTACTCCCTTAACCGAAGGGCAAACCATCAGTCAATTGGCCTATGTGCTTCCCGATGAAGTGTTTCAACTGACTTTGGAAATCCTGGATGAAATCAGAAGCGGCCTGAATGCCACCTTGCTTTCCGCCAGTTCCCTGGGTACTCTCTGGGCGGCCTCCAAGGGCACTTCAGCCTTGATCAAGGGCCTAAACAAGGCCTATCAGGTTTCGGAAAACCGATCCTTTGTTCGTCTTCGGGCAATGGGTATTGTTTTCACCTTCGGTTTGGCCTTTATCATTATTTTCTCTCTGTTTTTCCTGGTTTTCGGTCAACTGGTGGGTCTGGCCATATCGGAATTCCTGGGTTTTCCCGAAGCTTTTTTATCTCTTTGGGAGTACATGCGTTACGGGGTCCCCCTGTTGGTGTTATTTTTTATTTTCACCCTCCTGTTTCGAATCGGTCCCAATTATCCCCTGGGGTTTAAGGATGTCTACCCCGGAGCCGTGTTCACTACCCTGGGATGGATTATCATTTCTTTGGTTTTTTCCTCTTACGTAAACAACTACGGGGCCTTTTCCCGATTGTACGGAAGCATCGGTGCGGTAATCGCGTTGCTGATTTGGTTGAATATCAGTAGTCTGATTGTGCTGATCGGAGGGGAAATCAATGCCACCCGATTATGGTATAAACGCACCACCCATATCACCGATGAGTCTCCGCCTTCCGTATCCCCACGGCCCATGAAGGATTAACCGTCAAAATAAAACCCCCGTAGATTTAATAATCCGCGGGGGTTTTTATAAGAGTATTGGACTATGGTTTACTCCGTAACAATATGAAATTCCGGAGGATTCATCATATGCTTTTTCACGGAACACAGATTCATCGACCGGACAATGGCTTTTTCATACTTCTCCGGAAACCCTTCGGGAAGGGTCAGTTTTAATTCCATTTCTCCGATCAAACCCGTTTCAGGATTTTTTTCCGTACTGAGTATTAACTTCATTCCCTTCATATCGATATTTTTACTCTCACAAAAACGCAGAGCATAAAATCCGGTACAAGTGGCTATAGAACTCAAAAAAAGATCAAAGGGGGAGGGATTCTCTCCTTCGCCGCCTTCAGCCACGGGCTGGTCCGTGTCAATGGTAAAGCCTTTCATGTTTGCGCTTACTTTCTTCCCTTTAGGAAATCCTACTTCAATGATGGCCATATGCTTCTCTCCTTTGTGTTTGTTATCCCTTACAGTATAACACCCCTCCCCTCCGGGGTAAAGGCCTGGTGGTCAATTATTTTTGTCGTATATCCGTATAAACCCGTCCATCCTTTAACTCAATAATTCGGTCCGTCCGCTCCGCAATCTTTTTGTCATGGGTAATCACGATGAAGGTGGACTGAAACTTCTGATTGATCTCTTTTAACAGCCGATAAATGCTGTCACTGGTTTCGGAGTCCAAGTTTCCCGTAGGTTCGTCGGCCAGCAGAATCCTCGGACGATTCATCAGGGCCCGGGCAATGGCTGCCCGTTGCTGTTGTCCACCGGACATATCCGTAGCCCTATTGTTCTTCACCTTCTCCAAACCTACGACTTCAATCAACTCCTCCGCCCGCCGTTGAATCTCCGGTTCGATTTTTTTATTCTTCACCCACTGGGGCATTAATATGTTTTCCAGGGTGGTGAACTCCGGTAGAAGATAATGAAACTGAAAGACAAAGCCGATGGCCTCATTCCGTAGTTTCGCCAATTGATCCTTTTTCAATGCTCCGGTATCCCGACCGTCCACAAGAACTTTTCCCTTGGTCGGCTTGTCCAGGGTTCCCATAATATTTAACAGGGTACTTTTCCCGCTGCCGGACTGACCGATGATGGAGTTGAAGGATCCCGGTTCAAAACTGAGATTCAAATCAAAGATCACCTGGGTTTTGATTTTTGTACCATAGACTTTATCGATGTTTTCTAGGGTTAGAATATTATCCATTTCGTATCACCTCGATGGGTTGTAGTTTTGACGATTTTTTCGCGGGAATCAGTGCCGCAGCGGTGGAAGCGACGATTGCGATTAGGAAGGATAGCCCGATAAAAGGATAGTTCATCACAATCTCCACCACGGGACTGCCGTCGGGGTTCGTGGCAAAAATCATAAAGCTGTAGGACAGGCCCAATCCCAGACCAATTCCGATTAGACCACCCAGGGTTCCCAAAATCAGGCCCTGAAACAAAAAGATCAGACTGGCACTGCGGTCATTAACCCCCATGGCTTTTAAGATTCCAATTTGCCTCGACCGTTGTAACACGGAAATTGCCAGCACACTGGAAATTCCCAGTACCACTGCAATCACGACGAAGATTTGAATCATAATGCTGGAAATATCCTGCCCCTGAAGACCACTTAACAGATCCTGATTTGCGGTTTTCCAGTTGCTCACCGAAACATCTTCCCCCAAGAGTTCTTGAATATCCTCTGCGATGATATCCGCATCGAACACCTCTTCCAATTGAATTTCTATGGCGGTGATGGAATCCGGCCGTTGAAAAAGTTCCTGGGCCGTACTCAGTTCACTGACCATCCATGAATCGTTTAAGTCAGTCACCCCAATATCAAAGATTCCCGTAACTTTAACATCCCCCTGGTCTCCGTCAAAATTAAATACTTCCAAGGAATCCTCAATGCCTACGCCCAGATTCTCTCCTAGCCCGACACCTACCATCACTTCCCCGGACTGCTCCGGTAGACTTCCTTCTATGATTTTTTCCTCAAATCCATAAATCCCCTGGGCTTTTTCAAAGTCGAATCCCCGAACCACTGCGGATTCCGGGTCATCATCCACACTGATAAAGGCCGGTAAGGTTAGGGTGGGGGATACTTCCGACAGTCCGTCGACTTCTCTTTGAATTGTCTCTTGTTTTTCCCCATAGTCAAAAATTTCTCCATTATTTTCCACCGCCTCAATGGTAACCTGAGACGCGTTCCCAATGGTGGAATCCACTAAGCTGATTTGTAAACCCTGGATCAATAAACCGATAAACACCTGCACGGAGATACCGATGGCAATCCCCGCCAAAATCAGGAGGGTTTGCCCTTTACCGGCCTTTAGGAAACGCCAGGCAACCTTAAGAGGAAACTTCATGATCCTCCTCCTCTCTTAGGGCCTTGATGTCTTCAAAAGTCCTCAGATGTAAATCCGCCCCCAGCTCCTTCGCCGCCTCCTTCTTGTTTTCCAGGGCGTAGCCTCCGACAATAATTTTCGGCACTTTCTCCAATTTATTTCGAAGAAATTCAATGCTTCTTTTGGCCGCCACAATATTATAATAGTTGGATATACTAATGGCTACGTAATCCGGCTGCAAATCCTCCATCAGTTCGATTAAATTTTCCCTTGGGGTATTGCCTCCAAGAAACAAAGTCTCAAAACCGTTGAGAGCAAAATAATCCTCCACCATCCGTGGACCGATTTCATGGTATTCGTCTTCGGGACAGTAAATGACCACGCTTTGTTGATTCAACCGATCCGCATCAAAGTTGAGCCCCCGTTCTACAATAACGAAGGGATAACAACACTCTACTATGGTACGTACAATGGCGGTTCGAATATGTTCCTGGCCGATGGTTATGGTTTGTTCTTTTTCGTTTGAGGCAATCTGGTATAAGGCGGGACGTAGGATTCCATCATACAGTGTAACTATATCCAACTCCCTGCCGGAAATTAATTGCATGACATAATTCACACTGTTTTCCTTCTCTTCCTTTTCCAGATACTTCATAAACTCCTGATAATATTGCATAGCCAAACTCCTCTCTAACTTACTATGATGATGTATTGTTACCCTTTTTTCTTCTTTTTTATTCGCCCTTTATCATAAGAAGTGGAAAAATTCGCTTCCTCTTCTGGATTTTTTTCAAAAATAAAACTTTGCTGTACTTACAGCAAAGTTTTATTCCTTTGAACCACTCTTCTTTGAAGCCGAAGGAGGGGTTCTGCTTTTGCAACAACTCTCCTAAGCCGTTTTTTTCTGTTCTTTGCTGTTTTTTATGTTATTCCCTTCCGTGATTTTTTCTTCGCTTTCATAAAATATCCGATCCTTCGGCACCCCTTTTTCGATTAATAGATTCATGGTATCGGTAATCATCCGGGGAGATCCGCACATATACACATGATGATCCGTCAAATCAAGATTTTCGATCGCATCCATTACATAACCCTTCGGGGTTGGGGCCTCTTCCGGTCTTGAAGCAATGGGTTTGTATTGGAACTGATCATAGCTGTTTTCCAACTCCAAAAAGTATTCCTGATAATAAAAGTCCTTTTCTTTTCGCTGGCCGTGAACAAAGGTGACTTTTTTAATATCCTTCCGATGTTTCAGCGTATCCTTGGTCAAGGCAATAAAGGGGGTCATTCCGATGCCGTTTCCCACAAACAGGACTTTACTTACGTCCTCTTTTACTACCAGTTCTTCCCCCATGGGGCCTTCCAGTTCTACTGTGTCTCCTAGGTTAAACCGGTCAAAAATATTTTCCGTACCATATCCTCCGGGAACTTTCTTAATGATGACACTGACCCTTCGGTCATCCTCATTATAGGATGCAATGGAATAGGCACGATACATGCTTTCATGACCTTTTAATTTCACTAAAATAAACTGTCCCGCTTGGTAAGTCACCCGCGCCGGGTTTTCAAATTCAAAGGTGAACTCTTTGATATTTTCTCCTAAATCTTGTATTTCCCACAATCTTGCCTGGATCTTTTGGCGCTGATGATAACCTTCCAAATCCGTATTGAGTTTCAACGCCAACGCATCCCTTTCCGTTTCAAAGGACAGAATTCCCGCAGGACAGTTTTCCACACAGGTGCCGCAGCGTATGCAGTTGATATCATCAAACTGATTGTTTTCAGAGAAGTTCGTATAGGGTTCCAGCTGGAAGGGACAGACCCGGGCGCATTTCCCACAGGCATGACATTTTTCCTTCGCTTCGATGGTCAGTTTTTTGTCCGTGTTTTTATTGGCTTTCAGTTTGGTTCCCAGGGTATAACTGCCCTTCTCCAAGGTCCCCATCGGACAGAACTGACACCAGGTTCTAGGATTTTTCACAAGACCCAATAAACCTCCCACCACAAACACCATTAAGTAGGTCCTGGAAAACACCATTCCCAACCGATCCCAAAAAGAAATGTCCCCCCAATGTTCCAGGGCGTTTAAGGTGTTGCCACCAAAGTTATACATGAAAAACAGGAAAAAACCGATCACCATAGGCTTCGATTTTAAAAACCCGGGGATCTTCTTGTTCAAACTGATGGGATGAATCAAAGAATCGAACAAACTTCCATGGGGACAGATGTTTCCACACCAGTATCGCCCTTTAAAAAAGGATGTGCCAATAAGACCGGCCATAATACCGATCACCGCCAGACCCAATTTCGGCTCTACAAAAGTACCTCCTAAAGCCACCAAAACCGTAAAAATCCAGCCATATTTTCTAAGGCTTGTAAATACACGATTGGTTTTAATATAATAGGTTGCCAAACAATCACCTCCAAAATATTCCCTCCCCACCGGGGGGCGGTGTTATTATTATAGATTTTATTCTTTTATTTGTCAAAGGTTTTATGGGAAAATTCTTCCCCAAAATTCATTTTTAAAGAATATAAAAAAACCCCAAGAGTTCAGAATTTCAAGTCCTAGGGTTTTATTAAGATGAAAATCATCGGCGTTATCCTCTATCGCTCCCGAGTATATAGGGAAATCCTGTTTCTTCCCTGCTTCTTTGACTGATAAAGAGCCTTATCCGCCCGGTCTATCAGCTGCTTCTTATCCATTTCTTTACAGGGTTTTACGGTAGCTGTCCCGATGGATAAACCGATCTTTTCCGAGGCTTTGGAATAACCGTGGGAAATATTCAATTGACCCACCTGTTGCTGAAGGGTTTTTACCACTTTCAGAGCCCCGTCCTGGTCGGTGTTGGGAAGCAGGACCACAAACTCATCTCCCCCGTATCGGGCAACCAAATCCGTTGTACGTTTTAGGCTTTTTTCAATGGTCTCGGCAATCCGCTGAAGAACCTTGTCCCCGTCCAAATGTCCGTAGTGATCGTTGTATTCCTTGAAAAAATCCACATCCAAAAGCAACAAGGATACTTTTTTCTCTCCCCGAAGAGCGTTTTTCCATAGGTATTCAAAGTTTTTATCAAAGCACCGGCGATTGGGAATATTGGTAAGACCGTCTAATTCCGAGATTTTCTGCAACTTGGCATTTAGATTACGCAACTCCTCCTCCGCTTTTTTTCGGGTTTTTATTTCCCTTTGCACCGCTTTGGACTTTTGGGCATTATTAATGGCAATAGCCAGATAAGAGGACAAGGTTTTTAGGGTTTCCAGCTGATGCTGACTATAGACATTTTTCTTTAAACTTTGTATCGTCACTACACCGATTGCCCGATCCTCCACAATTAAGGGACAAAAGAGCACCGACTGCATGGGCTCCCCTACGGTGTGGGAAGTTCCCTGTAAATAATTGCTGTACTCCGACTCCACATCATTGATCAGCACACTCTGCTTGTTTTTCAAACACCATACCGCCCAGCTGTTTTTACTGTCCAACGGCACTTCAAAGGTCGGCTGCTTCTTTCCGTTTTCAATAAAAAGCTCATAGCGGATTTTTTCCTTGTCCCTATCGGCTAATCCAATTCCCAAGACCATGGCTTCCATCAACTGATTTAAGTTTTCATAGAGCAAGTCAAAGATCTTTTCCAAATCCAGGGTAGCGGTGATGTTCTGGCCGATTTCTCCCACCACTTCCATTTGCTTATAGCTATAACGAAGTTCCTCGGTCATTGTTTCCAGTTCCTTAACCAAATGGCGGTAGGTTTTCGTCTCCTTTTGAGATTTTTCTAATTGTAGTTGAAAAGAAATGCTTCGCAGCTTTTCTTCTCTTCTCCGGGCTTCGGTTTTTGTTGTGGTTTCATAAAAGCCTTTATAGTATTTATACGCTAGGGACTCTTCTCCCATTTGTTCATATACCCGGGCCATGGAAGCGTAAATATCGGATATCAAAGCTTCTCCGTCGATGGCTCTGGCAATTTTCAGGGCGTGATCTAAGTATTCAATGGCTTTTCCTAGTTTTTTCTTTTCCAACATGACTTCATAAAGATCTTGATAGACCACCACTTGATGATGGTAATCCTTCGTCTCTTGAGCAAGGTTTAAGCTGTTTTCAAATTCCCTTAAAGAAGCTTCATAATTTCCTTGGCCCTTATACATTTTCCCCAGTAGATGCAAACTATAGGAATACATAACTTTTGCTTCTTTTTCCTTGCAGATATCCAGAACCTTCTGGATATTGTCCTTGGCTCCGGTCCAGTCTTTTTGTTCCATATAAACCTCTGCGGAGTTAAACAAGGGGATGGCCTGTCCGTAATTGTCCTGATTTACTGCGTATTTTTCCAAACTTTCCTGGTAATAGTCCAGGGCGGTGTTCATATCATGGAGCTCTTTGTGGAGTCCTCCCAGATTGTTTAAAATTCCGGCTTCCAGCTCCGATAATCCTTCGCTTCTTGCCACTTCCAATGCTTTCCCGTAATAGTCCATGGCATGGTCGTAGGTTTTCATATAAAGGTAGACATTGCCCAAGGCATTAAGGGCTTCGGCTTCAACACTGCCCCGGGGCAGGAGTTTTGAGGTTTCCAGGGCTAGATTCAAGGCTTCGATGGCTTCATTCAGTTTTCCCGTTATCCATAAGCACCGACCGATCCGTGTTAAGGCTTCGGCTTTTTCCTGTTTGAAAAAGTTCATCTCCGCCATCTTCAAAGCTTCCCTTGCAATCAACAAAGCCTCTTCGGGGTGACTTCGCTCTTTAAGTTTTGCCTCGTTTAACAGGTTTTGCACCTTGGTTTTCCGGTTTACGCTTCTTTGTTCTTCCCTTTTCTTCAAAGCTTCCTCCATCTCTTCCCTCCTCCCGAGAACATAAAAAAACCTCCTTATAAACAACAACGAGGCAAATATAATCGCAGCTGGCTGCCATAGTGAAAGCACTTTAGGCCCTGTTAGCTTTGCGTCTTTGCCTTTCGACAAATTTGCCTATTCAATTCTTCCTATCCTTTTAACGATATGGTTTACTCCTTTTATCAGTTTGTACAATCTATACAAGTCCATATCTAGTACTATTATACCATTTATTATGTCAATTGCAATGAATTTCTTTGATTTTTCAAAAAATTTCAAAGTATTAACTGAAAATACCACAAAAAACTCGTTCCAGATTCCCTAAAAAATAGACCCCTAGAAAGAACCATTTTCTTCATTTACTAACAAATCTGAAACTTCAACAATCATTTCCTCCAAGGCTTTTTCCGTAATTCCCAGGGTATCCAGGGCTTGGGAGTCAAAGCGATAGTTCAACCCCTCCACACCAACATTTTCAATTAGCATCATGGTAATGGCATCGGCCACATGAACAATCGACACCAACTCTTTATATTCCAAGGCCTCTTCCGGACGGTGATGATAGGCGATCGCCTCCCGTAATCCCTGGGGAAGATTCCATTTCGCTGCAATCCGCTGGCCGACTTCTGCGTGGTTAAATCCCAACACCGCTTCTTCTCCCTGTAAAAAGCTGATGTTTTCCTTTTCAATTTCATTTAATATCTCTTGGTAGTCCTCTTTTAGATGATAATCCAATATAACTTTTCCAATATCCCGTAAAAGACCGGCGATATAAGCCTCTTCCACCTTTTTGTATTTGATTTTTTTTGCCAAATATCGGGCTATTATAGCCCCGGACTGCGACTGTTTCCAAAGATCTTCTTTTTTCAGTCCATAGGACTCCAAATTTTTAATATACATGGTGTTGACGGTGCTGGCCCAAACAATGTTTTTGATCGTATTGAAGCCCAGCAGCACCACTGCTTGGGATACGGTGCTGATTTTGCTGGGGTACCCATAATGTAGAGAATTTGAAAGTTTTAACACCCGGGTCGTCAGACTCTGGTCTTTTAAAATTTCCCTTTCCAGATCCTTAATATCCGATTCGGGATCCTCCGTAAGTCGTATTACGTTTTGCAGTGCCACAGGCCATGCCGGCATTTCCTCAATATTTTTTAGAAGCGCTTCCATACTAACCTTTGTCATGTCCTCTCCCCCATTCCTAAGATCTATCCTTCGTAACAATTCTGCGTTCAAAACCTTCCTTGAACAGACGGGAACTTAGAAGAAAATCCGCTGTGGCCCTATTGGGTGCCACCGGGATGTCATACACTGCGGCAATCCGTAGAAGCGCCTTTACATCGGGATCGTGGGGTTGAGCCTCCAGGGGATCCCAGAAAAAAATCATCAGATCGATTTTCTCCTCGGCAATGGCGGCACCGATCTGTTGATCTCCCCCTAAGGGACCGCTCTTATAACCCTTGACCCCCAGCTCCGTATGTTCTTCCAGGAGTTTGGCCGTTGTGCCTGTCCCTACCAGACTGTGGGGCTGTAGTAGGGCTTGATGCTTTTTCACCCATGCTATTAACTCTTCCTTTCGGTTGTCATGGGCAATTAAGGCGATGGTTTTTATTTTGTTTCTTTTTACTATTCGGTAGCCGTATTCCACTGTTATCCTCTCCAAACTTATCCGTGGTTTCTTATATATTTTAGTTGCTCAAGATTGCTATAAAATATTCCTCCAGAAGATGTGTAGGATTGCCAGAAGGTATACCACGCCTCCCAGGCTTCGATGCACCACTCTCCAGTGCTTTTTAAAAGCTTTGATCCTAGGTCCTGCCATGGCAACCAGGGCCATAACCAAAAGTGTGTATAGTAATAAAGTGCCGGTATGCCAGACGGTTAGGCTAAATGCCTGGTATCCATGATAAAACCCCATAATCAGGATCACCAAGCCCAGGATCGGGTGGGCTTTTCTCGTGAACTGATAGAGTTTCCCCCAGTTTTTAGCCTTCTCCTTCCCCTGTTCTTTAAACATCTTTAGATATCTTCTTTTTATGGGATAAATACCGCTCATTATAAGGATCAAACCAATATTCACCCAACCGATAACTACTACCATTTTCCTCACTCCTTTTCAGCCTATTGCACTACATTCTCTTGATAGCTTATCTTTACCCCTTCCCCAAAGCCTCAATCAGTTCCTCCCATATCTTCAATGTTTCTTTGCAATCCTCCAATCAGTTTTTCCGTCAGACTTTTTGCTTCCTCCCCCTCCTCGGGATAAGTGGCAAAATATTGGGCTAATTGATAGTCTTGAAACTCGGGATGTTTGTCCTTCAGTTCCTGAAAACCGTTACGGATCTTATTTTCCACAATTTTACGTTTTTGTTGATCGCAAAAGGGCAAAATACCAACAAAGGTCTGATTTCCGTATTGAAGAAAATGGTCGGTTTCAAACAAGCGTTGTTCGATTTCCTCTTTTATCCGAAAGGAAAGGCGGTAGTACTCATTCTCAATACCTTTGTTCTGTAAAGCTGTAGGCTTGAAAAAGGAAGCAATCATCATGGATACCCGATATCTTCCTTTTTGGGCTTTAAACAGCTCTTTTCTAAGCAAGGCAGGAAAATCCGTATGGATTTCCTCGGTAGTCAGTTGCTCTTTTTTTTCGATGAGTTTTTTTGTCTTTTCGATCAGAATCCCTTCGGAAAAAGGTTTTGCCACAATCTCTGATGCTCCGGCCATAATCAGTGCCAAAATATTTTCCTTTCCCGTATCGGCGGTTAAGGTTACCACTGGAAGGGACGGGAATTGTCGTCGAAGTTTTTTCAGCTCTTGAAACCGGTCTTCTCCCCGGGAGTCCATGTCCATAAAAACCATTTTCATTTCTTCTTTCCCGGTGTTGTTCAAATACTCCAAGAGCTCCCACAGGTTCTGGTATTCGTGGAGATCCATCGGTAAAGATGCCAACGCAAATTTCATGTTTTGACGCAGACTGGTAATGGAACCTATAATCGCACCGGTAATCTTCATCGTTTTATTCCTCCTTCTCCATGTTCTTAGTTCATATACCCTTTTGTTTCTTAGTACTAACAGGTTATGGGGAAATTGAAAAACTCTGTGCCACGGGCACAGAGTTTTTTTATAATAGTTGCAATTGTTCTCCAAGATCCTTTCGATCGGTTTTCTTTAAATAGGTTCCGATGGTGGCAATGTTTCCCCGATAGTAA
>CAZTIJ010000006.1:26322-28365 GCA_964613365.1 uncultured Clostridiaceae bacterium
TAATCCGGATTTTCAAAGTCCACTTCCGTCAGTTGCTTGATCTGTTTCAAGCCACTGTCTTTTTTCGGCTTCAACACCTGTATTCCCCGGGAATGACGGGTGTTTTTCTCACTGATTTTTTCCGTGTTAAAAATCAGAACCTTATCTATACTGCTAATGGCCACCAACTCTTTGTCTTCTTGAATAAATTCCAGATGTACCAAAGGAAATTCCCCATTATAGGCCTTTGCCAACTTTTTTCGATTGGTTTTGGTCTCATAACTGGAAAGGGGAATCCGCGCAGCCTTTCCGGTTTTATAGAAAAAAAGCATCCAACCGGAATAATCCATTGTTGAGGTCATATAAAGAATTTCTTCCCCTTGATCTAGTCCCAGCAGGTTGGGAAGATAATCTCCTAAAACGCTGGCTTTCGCATCCTCCAGTTCGTAGGCCTTCAACTTATACACCGTATGTCGATTGGAAAAAAACAAAAGATCCTCTTTATTACTGCCTTCCACTTCCTGCATGACCTGGTCGTCATCCTTAAGCTTATGATCGTTGCTGACCCGTAAAGAGGTTAGGGGGATCTTTTTAAAGTACTGATCCTTAGTGATGAAAAACTTAACATTATAATCGCTTACAAAAATCTCCTCTTTAAACTCCTGAACCTTTTCTTCCTGGATCAAGGTGGTTCGTCGATCCTGACCATATTTCTCCATAACCCGTTCTAGGTCCTTAATGATCAATTTTTTCATTTTCTTCTCACTGTTCAGGGTGCTTTCCAAGCTTCGGATCTCTTTTTCCAGTCGACTGATATCCTTGGTTTTTTTTAGGATATATTCCTGGTTGAAGTTTCGCAGTTTGATTTCCGCAATAAAATCAGCCTGAACTTGGTCGATGGTAAATCCTCCCATTAAATTCGGAACCACTTCCCGGTCCACCTTGGTATCCTTTACAATTTTCACCGCTTTATCAATATCCAACAGTATTTTCTCCAAGCCTTTAAGCAAATGAAGTTCCTGGGCTTTATCTTTAATATCGTACTGCAGTTTTCTACGAATACAGTCCATACGAAAACTTGTCCATTCCCTAAGGATCTCCCGAACCCCCAACACCCTGGGAGCGCTTTCAATTAATATGTTGAAATTGCAACTGAAGGAATCCTCCAGGGCGGTTAGACGAAAAATTTTGGTCATCAGTTTTTCCTGATCCACCCCTCGTTTCAGATCCAAAGTGATTTTCAGTCCGTTTTTATCGGTCTCGTCCCGAAGATCGGAAATTTCTTTTATTTTTCCGGATTTAATGTATTCTATCAGTTTTTCCATAATAGCTTCCACCGTTGTGGTGTAGGGAATTTCATAAATATCAATGCAATTGTTTTTCTGATCATAGCGATACTTCCCTCGGATTTTGAAACTTCCCCGGCCTTTTTTATAGATCTCTCCCATCTTTTCCTTGGCATAAACAATTTCCCCTCCGCTGGGAAAATCGGGAGCCAGTAGATGCTCTTCAATTTCCACGGACTCGTCCCTCAAATACTCTATGGTGGTTGCACAAATTTCCCTAAGATTAAAACTGGGAATGTTGCTGGCCATACCTACGGCAATCCCTAAATTCGGGGTGGTTAATATGTTGGGATAACTGGTGGGGAGTAGCCTCGGTTCCTTGGTGGTATTATCGTAGTTTGGGATGAAGTCCACCGTGTTTTTATGGATATCGTTAAAAAACTCTTCGGTCAACTTTTCCAGTTTTGCCTCGGTATACCGGTGGGCGGCGTAGGTCATATCCCGGGAGTAACGTTTCCCGAAGTTTCCCTTACTGTCCACAAAGGGATGCAGCAGGGCTTCGTTCCCTCGGGTAAGACGTACCATGGTTTCATAGATGGCTCCGTCTCCATGGGGGTTTAGACGCATGGTTTGCCCCACGATGTTGGCACTTTTGGTTTTCGCCCCTTTGATCAGTCCCATTTTGTACATGGTATAAAGCAGTTTCCTATGGGAAGGTTTAAATCCGTCAATTTCCGGTAAGGCCCTGGACACAATGACACTCATTGAATAGGGCATG
>CAZTIJ010000007.1:0-18766 GCA_964613365.1 uncultured Clostridiaceae bacterium
TCGGTCCCTGATCGGTGATCATGATGCCGATGAAAATAATTCCCCGATAGTCCATTCCTTCCTGTTGAATGCCCTTCAACGTAGGCTCTAGGATCTCTTTTCGAACCCTCTCCGCCACTTCCCCGGTATAGGCTTCGTTCGGGGAATAGGTGCCCATGCCGCCGGTATTCAGGCCCCGGTCCCCTTCCCCGATCCGTTTATAATCCCGGGAGCTTACCATGGGAACAATGGTCTTTCCGTCCACAAAGGCAATCACCGAAGTTTCCCTTCCCGTTAAAAACTCTTCGATGACCACCTGATCTCCCGCATCACCGAATTCCCGGTCCTTTAGAATCTTTTCGAGCCCCCGTCGGGCCTCTTCCCGGGATTCACAGATCAGTACCCCTTTCCCCGCCGCTAATCCGTCGGCTTTTAACACCAAAGGGTATGAATACTCTTCGATAAATTTCAGTGCCCGGGAGTAATCCCCGGTTTTATGGGACTTCGCCGTGGGGATGTTATACCTTTCCATAAAGTCCTTGGAAAAGGCTTTGCTTCCCTCGAGCACCGCCCCTTTTTCATCGGGACCGATAATCCCAAGGCCCGCCGCCCGAAAGCGGTCCACGATGCCTTCTACCAGAGGCGCCTCGGGACCGACCACGGTCATATCCACCTTTTCCTTCTTTGCAAAGGCCAACAGTCCCTCAAAGTTACCGGGGGAAAGGTCCACCAACTCACCCAGTTCCCCCATCCCCGGGTTTCCCGGAGCGATGAACAGCTTTCGAACCAGGGGACTCTCCTTTATCTTCCATGCCAGGGCATGTTCCCGGCCGCCGCTTCCGATCAATAGAACCTTCATATTACCACCTCATTTTTAGTGTTTGAAATGCCGCATTCCCGTAAATACCATGCTGATTCCGTGACGGTTACAGCACTGAATGGAGTCCTCGTCCTTCATGGAACCCCCCGGCTGAATAATGGCGGAAATTCCCTGTTCCATGGCCTTGGTGACACAGTCGTCGAAGGGAAAGAAGGCGTCGGAGGCCAGCACACTGCCGGCATAATCATGTTTTCCATTACGAATCGCATTATCCAGGGCCCAGATCCGACTGGTCTGTCCCGGTCCGATGGCCAGGGTCTGCTGATCCTTGGCAATCACCACGCCGTTGCTTTTTACATGTTTCGCCACTTTATAGGCAAAGTCCAGATCTTCCATTTCCCCGTCTTCGGGACCTTTTTCCGTCACCACTGTACAATCCGCCATTAAGTCCCGGTCTTTTTCCTGGACCAATAGGCCCCCGGAGACTTTCTTCACATCCAACCCGGCGTCTTTCCGTGCAATATCGGGGAGACGAAGGAGCCTAAGATTCTTTTTCCCTTGAAAAACCGCTAAAGCTTCGGGGGTGAAGCCGGGAGCCACCACCACTTCCAGGAAAATCCCTTCCATTTCCCTGGCGGTATCTTCGTTCACTTCCCGGTTCAAGGCCACAATCCCGCCGAAAATCGACTTCGGATCCGCGGCGTAGCATTTTTCAAAGGCCTTTTCAATGGTGTCGTTGCTGGCCACACCGCAGGGGTTGGTGTGTTTCACCGCCACCGCCGTGGGTCGGTCAAACTCCTTTAACAGCTCCAAGGCCCCCTGGGTATCGTTTAGATTATTAAAGGAAAGGGCTTTTCCCTGAAGCTGCCGGGCATGGACCAGGCTGCCGGGCACATCGCCCCCTTCCCGGTAAAAGGCTGCTTTTTGATGGGGATTCTCGCCGTAACGAAGATCCATGACCTTTTCATAGGGAAGGGTCAGCCTTTCCGGGAATTCCAACACTTCCGGGAAGGTTTCGCCGGAACCTTCCGGTTCCTGTTCTTTGTTCTTGCCCACACACTCCTGTAGGTGTTCTTTCATGTTTTTCCTCAGGTGTTCGGCGATCAATCCGTCGTAATAGGCGGTCTCCTCGAAGACTTTCAACGCCAGTTCATACCGGGTCACGATGCTGGTGTCTCCCCGCTTTTGAATTTCCGTCAGCACCCTTTGATAATCCCGTTGATCCGTGACCACGGTAACGTCCTCAAAATTCTTCGCCGCGGAGCGCAGCATGGTCGGTCCGCCGATATCGATGTTTTCAATGGCCTCCTCAAGACTGACCTCCCCCTTGGCAATGGTTTCTTTAAAGGGATACAGATTGATCACTACCAGATCAATGGCTTCAATCTCCAGGTCTTTTAAGGTTTCTTGATGGGCTTTCTCCCCTCTTTTTGCCAGGATCCCGCCGTGGATCTTGGGATGAAGGGTCTTTACCCGACCGTCCAGGCATTCGGGAAACCCCGTAACCTCGGACACGTCTTTTACTTTCAGTCCCTCCTTTCGAAGGAGTTTTGCCGTACCTCCCGTGGAAAGGATTTCTATCCCCTCTTGGGACAGGCCCCGGGCAAAATCCAAAATTCCTTCTTTATTGGAAACACTGATCAGTGCTCTTTTCATATGAACCGCCTCCTATCATTGCTGTTATCCTATTTGCCATCGTTAGTGTTGGGGATTTTATCTCCCTTGAATCTTTACCCGATTTCCAACCACCGTCACCCGGCCATCGGCGATCAGTTGAATAGCCTCGGGGAGCAGCCGGTGTTCGATGGTCAACACTTTCCGTTGAATATCCGAAACCCCGTCTTCGAAGGGGATATCCACCGCTTCCTGTAATATAATGGGACCGCCGTCGGTCTCCTCGCTGACAAAATGCACCGTGGCCCCGGTGACTTTCATCCCCCGATTATACACCCCTTGGTGAACCCGTTCTCCGTAGTAGCCCTTCCCGCCGAAACAGGGAAGCAAAGAGGGATGAATATTGATGATTCCCTTGGGAAAGGCATCAATGATAAAACCGGGAATTCGCCCCAGATAGCCGGCCAGAACCACCAAATCCGCTTTCGATTCTTTCAACCCCTTTAGCAGTTCCCGGTCCCGCTGCTCCGTGGAGGAATAGTCTTGCCGGGGAAACACCGCCGTAGGAATATTATGCTTTTTTCCCCGGACCAATCCGTAGGCCTCTTGTTTATTGGAAGCCACCAGTACCACCTCCGCACTCAGATGGCCCTTTTCAATATGGTCAATCACCGCCTGGAGATTGGTGCCTCCCCCGGAGAGGAGCACGGCCAGCTTTACTCTTTCCATACAATCACCGATTCCCGGGATGCCTTGGTTTCCTTGATGATCTCTCCCATATGAAACGCCTCTTCCCCCGATGCCCTTAAGGAGGTCAGGGTCTTTTCCAGGTCCTCCGGGGAAACCGCAAGCACCATGCCGATGCCCATGTTAAAGGTTTTATACATTTCCTCTTCATCGATCCTTCCCATATCCTGGATCATTGTAAAGATTTCCGGCACAGGGAAACTGTCCCGTTTAATTTTCACCCCGGTGCCTTCCGGCAGCATCCGGGGAATGTTTTCATAAAATCCTCCTCCGGTAATATGGCTGATGCCCTTTACCTCCACGGTGTCCAGTAGGGATAAAATCGCTTTGACATAAAGCTTCGTTGGGGTCAGCAGGGCCTCGCCGATGGTTTTTCCCAGGCGCAGGCTGTGCTCTGAGGGTTTTAAGTTTCCCTGGCGAAAAAAAACCTGGCGGGCCAGGGAAAAACCGTTGCTGTGTACGCCGCTGGAGGCGATACCCACTAAGGCATCCCCCGGACGGATATTTTCTCCGGTGATCATTCGCTCCTTGTCCACGATGCCCACCACAAACCCTGCCAGATCGTACTCCCCTTCATCGTAAAAACCGGGCATCTCCGCGGTCTCTCCTCCGATCAGGGCGGCGCCCGACTCCTTACAGGCTTTGGCAATGCCGGTCACAATGGTTTCCGCCCGTTCCGCCTTTAATTTCCCCGTGGCCAGATAATCCAGGAAAAACAGCGGCTTTGCCCCTTGGCACAGAATATCGTTGACACACATGGCCACACAGTCCTGCCCGATGGTATCGTGTTGATCCATCATAAAGGCCAGCTTTAATTTCGTGCCCACGCCGTCGGTTCCCGATACCAGCACCGGTTTGTTGATTCCTTCCAGATCCAGTTCAAACAGTCCTCCGAAGCCTCCGATCCCCGTTAATACATTCCGGGTAAAGGTCTCCTTGACCGCATTTTTCATCAGCTCCACCGCTTTTTGTCCTTCTTCCACGTCCACTCCTGCATTTTTATAGGTGTTGTTCATCATGGCACCCCTTTTCCTGACGTTTTCATTTTCTTATCGATTTATCTAATCTTATTGATGTCTATACTAAAATATTTTTCAGTCATCTTCTGTTGATCACCGACAGAAACCTCCCGGTTTCTTTAGGGCCGCAGTCGACGAAAGGTCTTTTCCCCTCCGTCTCCATTGGCTTCCTGCTGTTCCCGTACATCCATGGGATATTGCTGATCGAAGCAGGCCAGACAAAAACGGTCCCGCCGGGTGCCGATGGACCGGGTTAATCCGTCGATACTGATAAAGCCCAGACTGTCGGCGCCGATGGTTTTTCGAATCTCCTCTACGTTTTGGGTTGCGGCAATGAGACTCCTTCGGTGAGGGGTATCAATGCCGAAGTAACAGCTCCCCACCACCGGGGGTGAACTGATCCGTACATGGACTTCCCGGGCACCGGCTTTTTTCAGACTGTGAACGATCCGCCGGCTGGTGGTTCCCCGAACAATGGAGTCGTCAATGATCACAATGCTTTTTCCCTTTATGTTTTCCCGAAAGGGAATCAGCTTCAGTTTCACCGCAATCTCCCGAAGGGACTGCTCCGGCTGGATGAAGGTCCGGCCGATGTATTTGTTTTTCATCAACGCGTCCCCGTAGGGGATGCCGGAAGCCTGGGCATAGCCCAGGGCAGCGGGAATGGAGGAGTCGGGCACCGGCGCCACCATATCCGCCTTCACGGGATGTTCCTTGGCCAGAATTTTCCCCGCATTTAATCGGGCTTCATAGACGCTGACCCCGTCCAGCACACTGTCGGGCCTTGCAAAATAAATGTATTCAAAGATGCAGGAGGCCCGTCTTTCCAGCTTTTTAAAGTGAGTGGACTCCAAACCCTCCTTGGTGATTCGAATCATCTCCCCCGGTTCCACCTCCCGGACAAACTCTGCGTCCATTACATCAAAGGCGCAAGTTTCCGAGGCCAGCACGTAACCGCCGTCGGCAAACTTGCCCAGGGACAGGGGTCGAAGCCCCAGGGGATCCCGAACACCGATCAGCTCGTTTTCTTTCATGATCACCAGGGCGTAGGCCCCTTTCACAAGATCCAGGGTCCGCTTAATGGACTCCACGGTGCCGTCGGAGGAGTATCGGGCCAACAGATTTACAATCACTTCCGTATCAATGGAGGTTTGAAAGACCACGCCGTCATCCTCTAAGGACCGGCGGATTTTCTCCCCGTTAACCAGGTTTCCGTTATGGGCCAGGGCGATGCTTCCTCCCCGGTAGCGAACCACCAAGGGCTGGGCATTTTCCACGTAACTCTCGCCGCTGGTAGAGTAGCGGACATGACCGATCCCCACATTTCCTTTCATTTTTGCCAGGGTGTCGTCGTCAAACACCTCGGGAACCAAACCCATACCCTTATGGTACTCGGTGCGGGCTCCGTCGCTTACGGCAATCCCCGCACTTTCCTCCCCCCGGTGCTGCAGGGTATACAGACCGTAGTACAGATATTTCGACAGCATGGCATCGTTTTTATAAATCCCCACCACGCCGCATTCCTCTTTTAGTTTTTCATCGATGAAGGTTTCCTGCGTATAATTTTCCAATGGTTTCCCTCCTTGGGCTACAATGAAAGGTTACCCTTCCATAATCTGTTGAATGGCACCTCGCCAGTTGCTTTCCAGGTCCTGTAAAGAATGATGGATCACCGGTTGTTGATTGATCTTGATCTCCAAGGTATCTCCTGCCGTTCGTCCCAGGATTTTATGGGGAATCTTACCCTCGATCAATATCTTTTCCAACACCGCCAGTTTGCTTTCCTTTAAGGATACTAAAAACCTACTTTGGGATTCGGAAAACAGCTCCCGGTCAGGCTTGAGACCGGTTTCGATCTCCAGTTTTCCTCCGACTCCTCCGGCAATGGCGGACTCCGCCAAGGCTACGGCGAGGCCCCCTTCGCTAAGGTCATGGACCGACTGGAAAAGGTCGCGCTCAATGGCCTGCAATACGGTTTTTTGGGTTCGAAGCTCCAGGGCCATGTTCAAAAATGGCACCTCTCCGGTTTCCATACCGTGAATTCTTGATAGATACTCACTTCCGCCGATTTCATCCTTGGTTTCACCCAGAAGCATGATTATATTTCCCGCTTCCTTAAAGTCCAGGGTCATGTGTTTTCGAACATCCTCCAAGACCCCGACCATACCCACAATAGGGGTAGGATAAATCGCCGCTTTATCGGTTTCATTATAAAAGCTGACGTTTCCGCTGATCACGGGAGTGTCCAGTTCCCGACAGGCTTCACTGAGTCCCAGTACCGACTCTCTGAACTCGTAGAACCGCTCGGGCTTTTCCGGGCTTCCGAAGTTCAGTCCGTCGGTGATCGCCGCCGGTTTTGCCCCCGCCGCCACTAAGTTTCTTGCGGCTTCCGCCACGGCGATTTTCGATCCTTCCCGGGGATTCAAGTAACAAAGACGACTGTTGCAGTCCGTGGTAAGGGCAATTCCTTTTTCCGTTCCCCGAATACGAATCACCGCTGCATCGGAACCGGGCTTGACCACGGTGCTGGTTCGGACCATATGGTCATACTGATTGTAAATCCATTCCTTGCTGGCAATATTCGGTGCCTTTAATAGTTCCATAAAGGTTTTGTTCAGATCCTCGGGCCGGGGTACCTTCGACAGGTCCTCGGACCGGCTGGCTTTCATATGCTTTGGCTCCTGATAATCCTTATAGTATTTCGGTGCTCCGGAGGAATCCAAGGACTCCGCCGGCATATCCGCCAGTACCTTTTCTCCCTCTCGAACCCGAAGTCTTCCGTCGTCGGTAACCTTTCCGATGACTTTGGAATGAAGTCCCCACTTTCCAACGATTCGGTTTACGGTTTCTTCCCGGCCTTTTCTTACGATTAATAACATTCGTTCCTGAGATTCGGAGATCATCACCTCTATGGGATGCATCCCCGACTCTCTTCTGGGAATCTGGCTGATATCCACATCCATACCGCCCTCTCCCCGGGTTGCGGTTTCACACACGGCGGAGGTCAGTCCCGCCGCTCCCAGGTCCTGAATTCCTACAATGGCATCGGTCTCCAAAAGCTCTAATGAGGCTTCCAGTAGGAGTTTTTCCATAAAGGGGTCTCCCACCTGGACCGCCGACCGTTTTTCCTCGGACTCCTCGGTCAGTTCCACCGAGGCGAAGCTTGCGCCCCCTACGCCGTCCCGGCCGGTGGAGGCGCCGATATACATCACCGGATTGCCCACACCTTTGGCGCTGGCTCGGTGAATCTTATCATGTTCGATCACCCCTACACACATGGCGTTAACCAGAGGATTGCCTTCGTAGGACTTGTTGAAGAAGGTCTCTCCTCCCACCGTGGGGATCCCCATACAGTTTCCGTAGCCGGAAATCCCTTCTACCACACCATCCAACAGGTACTGTACCCGCTCACTGTTTTCTAACTCTCCGAAACGCAGGGAATTCAAAAGCGCCACCGGTCTTGCCCCCATGGCGAAAATATCCCGAATAATACCACCGACACCGGTGGCCGCCCCTTGATAGGGTTCCACCGCCGAGGGATGATTATGGCTTTCGATTTTCATGGCCACCGCCATATTATCGCCGATATCAATGATCCCCGCATTTTCCCCCGGTCCTTGAAGCACCCGCTTACCCGTGGTGGGAAAATGCTTAAAAAGGGCTCTGGAATGTTTATAACTGCAGTGCTCCGACCACATTACGCCGTACATGTTCAGCTCCAGTTCATTGGGTTCTCTTCCCAGGAGTTCTACCACTCTTTCGTATTCCTCTTTTTTCAGTCCGAGCTCTTCATAAAGCTTCATGTTATCGGCCTCCCTTTAAATAAGCAATCATGGATTCGAAGATCCTTCGTCCGTCGGTATTCCCTAAAATCGGATCACAGGCCCGCTCGGGATGGGGCATCATACCCAGCACATTTCCCTGCTCATTGACGATTCCCGCAATATTTTCCTTAGAGCCGTTTTTATTGTCCAGGTAGGTAAGCACAATCTGTCGGTTATCCTTCAGTTTTTGGAGCACCTCGTCCTGGGCCACGTAATTTCCTTCTCCGTGGGCCACGGGAATCATCAGGGTTTCTCCTTCGGTTAATTTATTGCTAAAGGCGGTGTCGCTGTTTTCTACCCTAAGGGGTGCGGTACCGCAGATAAATTTCAAGTTCTTGTTTCGAACCAGGGCTCCCGGCAACAGCCCCGCCTCGGTTAGAATCTGAAAACCGTTACAGATCCCGATGACCAGTTTCCCCTTTTCAGCATGGGCCTTCACGGCCTCCATCACCTTAGAAAACTGGGCGACGGCTCCACAGCGAAGATAATCTCCGTAGGAAAAACCTCCGGGGATGATAATGCAGTCGTACTCCTCAATCTTCTCTTCCTCATGCCAGATATAATCCACCTTTTCCCCCATCATATCCTTCACCGCATAATAGGAATCTAAATCACAGTTAGAAGCGGGAAAAACAATCACGCCGAATTTCATATAGCCTTCCTCCTCCAATGGTTTTATTCGTTGATCCTTTTCAGCCTGCCCAATGATGTTTACAGGATTTCATAGGTGTATTTTTCTATCACCGTATTGGCCAGCAGTTTTTCACACATTTCTTCCACGGCTTTTTTCGCCTCCGCCTCCGGCCGATCCGTAAGTTCCAGCTCGATCAGTTTTCCGATTCGTACACTTTCCACCCCTTCATACCCTTTCTTGGTTAGCGCTCCCTGAATTGCGGTTCCCTGAGGGTCGGAAATACTGTCCTTTAAGGTTACGTATACTTTGATTTTCATGATTGATTCCTCCTTGGTTTATATAAATTATATTTCTTGATTTCCATATTGGTTTCCGAGTTCATATTAGCCTGGAGATCAATTAGTTGATCATTCCCGTAACTCTTTTCAGTACCTCCTGATAACTCTCCTCCACATCACCCATATCCCGTCGGAACCGGTCTTTGTCCAGGCTTTCTTCGGTTTTCACATCCCACAGTCGACAGGTATCGGGAGAAATTTCATCCCCGAGGATGACCTTTCCCTTATGCTTACCGAATTCCAGTTTAAAATCCACTAGAATCAGTTCCCGCTCCGAGAAAAAGTCCTTTAGTACTTCGTTGATTTTCAGTGCCGAGTCTTTAATGGTGGCCATTTCCTCCTTGGTGGCCAAATCAAGGACTTCGATATGATCCTCATTAATCATGGGATCCGACAGGGAATCACTCTTTAAACAGTACTCCACCACAGGCTTCGAAAGAGGGGTTCCCTCTTTGATTCCAAGCTTTTTTGCCATGCCTCCCGCCGCCACATTTCGTACAATCACCTCTACGGGAATGATTTCCAAACCCTTGACCACCATTTCATGTTCCTCCAGAACTTTTACAAAATGGGTTTCAATCCCCTGTTCCTCCAAGACTTCAAAAAGTCTTGCGGACATCAGATTGTTCACCCGATCCTTTCCCTCGATGCTGCCCTTCTTCTTTCCGTCAAAGGCCGTGGCGTCGGTTTTATAGGATACAATGAAATAATCCTTTTCCTCGGTTTCGTAAACTCTTTTGGCTTTCCCTTCATACATCAGGGCACCCTTTGTCAGTTTCATCCTTTTCCCTCGCTTTCCATGATTCAATTCTTGTCACCTAAAACCTGCTGTTAAGATAGGCTTCATATCCCATGGACTCCAAATCCTCCGCCTTTTTTTCCACCTGATCTCCCAAGGCTTCCATATAGTCTTTCACCCGTTGTAGAATGTCCGGATCCTTCAGTCCCAGGATCTTTGCGGCGAAAATCCCCGCATTCTTCGACCCGTTTATGGCCATGGTGGCCACGGGAATCCCCGGAGGCATCTGGACGATGGAGTGCAGTGAATCCACCCCCTGCAGATTTTTACTCTTTATCGGAACTCCGATTACCGGCAGGGCACTGAGGGAAGCCACCATCCCCGGCAGGTGGGCGGCGCCCCCGGCACCGGCAATAATCACCTGTATTCCCCGTTCCTCCGCTTCCTTGGCGAAGATATACATACGCTCCGGGGTTCGGTGGGCGGATACGATCCGTTCTTCGTAGGGGATTTGCAACTCTTTTAATAAGTCCAGGGCCTCCTTCATCACCGGAAGGTCGGAATCGCTGCCCATAATGATACTGACTAAAGGTTTTTCCATGGTTTTCATCCTTTCCCTATTGTGGTTTTCTCCATTTATTAAAATTTTTATTCGCTCATCCTTTTGCTAATGGTTATGCTTTTTCTATGAGGGGGCCCAGCCGCAGATCCTTCCTTTAATCATGGGCTTGGTCCGGCACAATCAGCACCTGCCCTTCCAGGTTGTCCAAGGTTTCCATGACCGCTTTTCGACTCTCACCGGTAACGGTAATGTGGCCCATCTTCCGTCCCGGTTTCACGGCTTTTTTCTCGTAAAAATGCAAGTGGGCCCCCTTCGTCTCCAGAACCTCCCGGACGCCCAGGACTTCCGGACTTCCCGTCTTTTTCCCCCGCCCCAGAAGATTGATCATTCCGGCATAGGGCCGCTTTAGGGAGGTGTCTCCCAGGGGAAGGGCCAAAATTGCCCGAAGATGCTGTTCAAACTGGGAGGTTTCCGAGGCTTCGATGGTATAGTGCCCGGAATTATGCACTCGGGGAGCAATTTCATTGATCAGTACCTCCCCCTGTTGGGTAACAAACATCTCAATGGTAAAGACCCCCATGCCCTCCAGCACTTCAATGGTGTCCCGGGCCAGGGCTTCGGCTTTGGCTTCAATTTCCGGGGAAATATTCGCCGGTACCAGGGTTCGTTTTAGAATGCCGTCTTTATGGCAATTTTCCGAGGGAGGGTACAGGGCAATGGTGCCGCCCTCTCCCCGAGCCGCAATCACAGAGATTTCCATCCGGTACTCGATGTACTCCTCTGCCATCAGTTCCAAGTCGCTGTTTTCCCCTTTCAGGTCAAAAAAAGCCCCTTCTCTCCCGTCGGGATCCAGAATGATGGCATTGCCTTTTCCGTCATAGCCCCCCGTGGTTGCTTTTAGCATTAGGGGATAGCCCAGTTTCTGTCCCGCCTCTTCCAGATCCTTAAGATTATCCACCTTCATAAACTTCGGAAGGCTTAATCCTTTATCCCGGAGGTAGCGGTTTTGACGAAATTTATCCTGAATCATCAGTAAAGAACGGGAAGAGGGGTAAATGATCACACCTTCTTCTTCTAACTCTTTTAAAAATTCTCCATCAATATGTTCAAACTCATAGGTTACCACATCGCATATACGGGATAATTCCCGGATTTTTGTACGATTATCATAGTTCCCCACAATGTGAATGTCGGCTAAGGATATCGCCGGAGCCTGGGGATCAGGATCCAGCACGGCAAACTGCATGCCCATTTTTTTTCCTTCCAAAATCATCATTCTGCCCAGTTGTCCTCCGCCGATAATTCCCACGTGAATTTTTTGTACGCTTTTCAAGAATATCACCCTTCCTGAAGCCTTCGATTATTGTATCTTTATCATAACAAAGAGCACCCGGTTCTTCAATAGATTTTCGTATTTTTTATTTGATTATTTTTCAATCGTCCGTATTATTACGTATTATATATGTTTTAAATCCTCTCTTCTTCCGTTTAATTCTGTATTCTGAATTGTCCCGTTATTCGAATTCAATATTGACATATTTTTAACACCATGGTACGATTAACTTTGATTCACCATAACCTGAGACTACATATTTGCTCCGAGTTCTTTTTTCTACGGGAAACTATGAAACTGGAACCGTTAGGGTACTGTTGGAAACGACTTTGCCTCCCCCATTGGAAAGGAGCTGCTATTCATCGCTGAAATTCCAAAGGGCTACTTCTAGCCCTTTTTGCTTTTCATGCCTCCTTTCCGATAAAATGATGTGATTTTACGGAAAGGAGGTTTTTTTTCTAGGAACCACCGGTCAATCGCTTTAGAAAGTTCGGAAATTATTACAGTTTAACATTCACCGACAAAACCAAGGAGGAATGAAATCATGATTACATCATTAAAGAAAAGCAAATTATACAAAGCCCTGCTGATATTTACCATGCTTTCCCTTTCCCTGCTGGCATTTACCGGCTGCGCTGAGGCCCCGGGATCCATCACCTTGGCCACCACCACCAGTACGGAAAACAGCGGTCTGTTGGATGAAATTCTTCCCCATTTTGAAGAGGAGCATAATACAGAAGTAAAAGTGGTTGCCGTGGGCACCGGCGCAGCCCTGGATATGGGCCGCGGGAAGGATGCCGACGTGCTTCTGGTCCATGCCTATGATTTGGAACAGGAATTTATTGCGGAAGGTTACGGAACCGAAAGATATTCCGTGATGTATAATGATTTTGTGATCCTGGGTCCCACAAATGACCCCGCGAATCTTTTGGGAAGTGCCCCTAATGATGTATTGGAAGCGCTGCGTCTACTCTGGGAACGGGAAAGGGATTTTGTCTCTCGGGGAGACAATTCCGGAACCCATGTAATGGAACTTGATTTACTGGAAGAAGCCGGTCTTTCACCGGAGGGAAGTTTTTATGTCTCCGCCGGACAGGGCATGGGGGCGGTTATTGAAATGGCCGATGAGCTGGGGGCCTACACCCTGGCGGACCGGGGAACCTTCCTTTCCATGATGAACGCCCTGGACCTTCAGGTGGTTACCGAAGGGGACGAACGTCTTTTTAATCCCTACGGTGTCATCCCCGTAACCCAGGATGAGGATGAAAGCCTTAACCTGGAAGGAGCGGAAACCTTCGCTCAGTGGATCACCTCTTCCGAGGTGCAGGAAATGATCGGAGCGTTTGGCATCGAAGAATTCGGAGAACCCCTGTTTACTCCCGCTGCCGATTAACCCCTCTATTTTTGCCTATACGCTTTGAGTGAAAAATGATATTATAGAATTCGTCGATGAATATAATTAACGTTGTATGTATACAGTAAGTAACAAAGAATCCCTAACAGGAGGTACTCTTTTGGAACAGATTATGGAAGGATTTCGAAGTGCACTGTCGTTGATTGCCTCCTTTGACGGAGAACTGATGAATATTGTGAGTCTTACACTGTTTGTAACCATTGTAGCCACCGGTATTTCCGCGGTGCTTTCCGTGCCCCTGGGAATTTTTCTGGGGATTAAGGATTTTCCCCTGAAAAGCCTGGTGGTTCGCTTTCTTTACACCTTTATGAGCCTTCCCCCGGTGATAGTGGGACTCTTCGTTTTCCTGATGATCGCCCGACGGGGGCCCTTAGGACACTTCGGTCTCCTTTTTACCGCCACCGCCATGATCATTGCCCAAGTAATATTGGTTACTCCCATCATTACGGGAATCGTATACAACGGCACCCTGGAGAAGGGACGGGATATAAAAAACCTGGGAAAAACCCTGGGGGCCTCCCGCCCCCAGCTCTTATTCCTACTGATTCGGGAACTACGCATTGAAATCTTTGCAGGGATTATCTCGGGATACGGCCGGGCCATTTCCGAGGTGGGGGCGGTGATGATCGTCGGCGGCAATATCCAGGGCCATACCCGGGTGATGACCACCGCCATTGCCATGCTCCGCAGCATGGGGGACTATGAAATGGCCATTGCCCTGGGGTTGATCCTGTTGGGTCTGTCCTTTGTGATCAATTTTGCACTGTACCATTTTCAGCAAAAAGCCTGACCCCGGGACATAACCCTAGGGGCCTATTACCGGGCAGGCAAATTCATTTGTGGAAAGCAGGGATGTATATGGAACTGGAAATCCAAGATCTCAAACGTACATACGAAGACAAAATCGCCTTAGCCATTCCCCGACTTCACATTGCCTCGGGAGCATTCATCGGGATCATCGGTCCCAACGGGGCGGGAAAAAGCACCTTTGTAAAGCTGGTGGCAGGGCTGGATTTTCCCTGCGAAGGTTTTGTTTTCTATAACGGAAACAAACTCCATAAAACCCCTGATGTTTACCAAAGGATGACCCTGATTTTTCAAAAACCCTATCTCTTTCGGTCCTCGGTCTTCGATAATATTGCCTATCCTTTAAAAATTCGAGGTGAAAAACCGGCGGTGATCCAACAGAAAGTGGAAAAATTATTGGTGGATTTGGGACTGCAGGATTTGCGGGATCAACCGGGAAAAACCCTTTCCGGAGGCGAGTCCCAGAAGGTGGCCCTGGCCCGGGCCCTGGTCTTTGAACCGGAACTTCTTTTACTGGACGAACCCACCGCCAATATTGATCCCCAGTCCATTATGGTCATGGAACGGGTCCTTCGGGATTTTTATGAAAAAAAACGTCCCACGGTGATCATGGTGACCCATAATATTCAGCAGGCGAAACGACTTTCCAGGGAAGTGTTTTTCATCGATCAGGGACAACTGATTGAACAGGGCCCCACCGCCAAGGTCCTAGAGCATCCCCAACAGCCCCTTACGAAAAATTTTATCCGCTGGGCCACCATTTAAATTCAAAAAAATGTACCAGGGGGTCAGACCCTCTGGTACATTTTTTGAATTTTTACCGATTCATTTTTAACCGCTTTATTTTAACTGCTTTCCTGTAAAGACTCCGGTATTGTGGATATACACTGTTTTTCCGCCAGGCCTTCGATCACCCGGGCCACCTCGTGCCAGTTTTTCACCCGGATCATATTGGGAATCAACGGTTCCCGGTTATAGCTGCAGTCCATAAGCAGTACTTTAATGCCTTCCGCCGCCAATTCCACCGCGTTTTCATACCGGTCCTCGATGAATACGTCACAGCCCAGTTCCTTGGCTTTTTCCACCTTGTAATGGCTTCCCAGGGTATAAAGATTTTCCCCGGGGAGTTCGTGCTTTTCAAACCAGTGATGGGTAAGATCGTACAAGCTCTCATCCCTGGCGGTTATATAGTAGGCTTCGTGTTCCTGAAAAATTCGATGGAGTTTTTCCTTCGCCCCATCCCGAACACCGGCCTTCATATGGATTTCCTCTTTGCATTCCTCGTAAAACTTCATGTATTCTTCCTTTTTGAGCCCCAAAACCTCACCGATTTCATAAATCGTAATGTCCTCGGGCCGTACCTCGGTGCCGAAGTACTGATTGGCAAGATCCAGCCAGTAAAACGGATCGGTAATGGTTCCGTCAATATCAATGCCGATGGTCAGACGTTTCATCAGAATCCCCCCTGTTAAGCGGCTTACAACCACTCTGCTTTCAAATAAACCAGGAATCTAGGTTCCTTTCCTTAATTGATTTGAATTCTCATTATAAGGGATATGGCGGTTTTTGTCAATTGCACTTCTTATTGATAATACTCCTCCACAAAGGCGGGGACCCGGTCGTTACGAAAACTCTCCAACAGAATTTGATTGCCCCCGTCATCATAGAATCCCACTTTATACTGATGGGTCCTCCCATCTCTCCATGCCCCTTCGCTAACCCGTAAAGCCGTTTCGATTTCTTCCGGATCCCGACTTTCATAGCGCCGAACCTCCCGGGAGTCCTCCCCTTGATCCTCATTTTCATCAGTAGGCCTTCTTTCCAGGGAGTCCCCATAAAAAATGTCCTGATTTCCGTCAAAGGGTTCCACCACCATATAGGCCACCTGATCTCCCGTCAGCCGCACTTCCTCTAAAAGGTCTTCCTCTTTTAACCATCTTTCCGTTTCATTGAACTCTTTAGACCAGGGAACATACAGTTCCTGATCCATGCCCGGACCGTAAAGGGAGGGCACTTCCTTTCCCTCTTCCAACAGCAGAGTAATATCCCCCCAAACCTCCTGGTTATACAAGGCTTCATACTCCGCCTCCAATAGATCTTTTTGCAGCGCCTCTACTAAACCCTGGATTTGCTCCGGATCCAATAAGGGCGTTTGAGAGTCATTGGTATGGCCGCGAATGGTTATACGTTGAAAATCCTCGGGAGAAACAGACAGCACCGGGTACCGGCTGTATTTATACTCCTCGGACTCGATCAGGCCCCCGTAGGCCTCTTCATAAACCGCCCTGGGTACGGAATGATAATGACGGGTTAGGGTTTCTCCCCCCTGCAGTTCATAGACTATATAAAAGGAGCGATCTTCCCGGGATCTTTCTTTCGGGTTTTGGATATCCTCTTTCTGATCAATCAGCAACCGATGAAAATCCATGGCCCGGTCAATGTTTTTTTCTTCCCGGAAAGCTCCGGCCCCTCCGCCGTAGTTTTTCATTAGCTGGTAATCATAGGAGGAATAGCCGATGTAAATGCCTTCTACCTCCCCTTGTTCCGGGACCCTTTTTTCAAATCCCGTTAGGTCCAGGGCGAGAAACCCTATGGCCAACAGCATCACCCCGGTGTAGAGAACGAATCCCCGAAGCATTTTCATCGACAGAATCCGTACGGATTTTTGAATCACCGCCTCGGCAATTCCGTATCCTAACAGGGCAAACAGTGCGTAACTAAACCAAACCCACCCCATGTTTCCGTCGCTGGCGGAGTAAAAATACATCCCCGCAAGGAGCATAACCGAAAAGGTTACTCCGTATTTAAACAGAACCTTTAGGGGTTGGAAAACGATGACCTGCAGATTGTTTTCCAGCTTTCGCCCTTTGTAAATCAAAAGACCGATCACCAGCACTGCTACCACAAACAGACTGTAGCCGATGACCTCGGTTAAAGACAGAGGTTCTCCGCTTAACATGCCGATTCGGACAAGGGGAGACAACCGTTGAATCAGTTCCCCGCTGAGCCCTCCGTACCGTTCCCAACTAAAACCGTAGAGATAGAACTCCAGGTTGTATACAACCAGTTGATGAAGCCCCACGGGCAGGAACAGTACGATATAGGTCAATACCCCCTGGGCAATGGACATTCCCGTGACCATCCCCACAAAGATGGTGCTAACGAAAAGTACCAGTCCCATTAACATAATGGTTCCTGCCCAGACCCACAGCTCCTCCATGGTAAAAATAAACTCCAGTCCTGCAATTTGATGGATCAACCCGGTAATCACCGTGGTCAGTAGCAAAGGAATCAGCAAGAACAGGACTCCCACCAATCCGTGACTGATGTACAGCGTCTCTCGACGAATCGGAAGGCTGTGGATCATATCGGAATTGTTCCGATTTTGCAAATACCGATACAACAAAAGTCCCATACCAACCGGTACTACCAAGAGCATAAGCATGGTTCCCGGATGACGAAACTCCAAAATATTAGCGGTGATCCGAAGATACTGCCGGTTTTCCTCCAAATCCGGAAGATACCGTTGAATCTCCAATAAAATCTGAAGGGGTATGGAAATAAACAGCCCGAAAAAATATAGAATCGGCACCCAGTAAAGGCGCTTGCATTCATTTAACATAATCCCCTTATCGAAGTAAGATTTGATCGATTTCATAGTCCTGATCCCCCATTTCATAGATAAATACTTCTTCCAGGCTTAGAGGTAAAATGTCCAGAATCGCAGGATCCATTTCCCTGAACCGATTTTCGATGGCTTGATGGCTGCCTCGAATAATCCAAACATCCACACTCCCCTTTTTCTCTTTATGAAGCACTTCCAAACCGGTAATCTCCGGGATTTTGTTCGACTGCCTCAAGGCGAACTGCACCTTATGTACATCCTTTTTCAAATCGTCCATGTCCCGCTCAATCACCATTTTCCCCCGATGGAGTATCCCCACATAATCACAAAGGTCCTCGAGCTCCCGCAGATTATGGGAGGAGATGATCACCGTCAGCTGCCGTTCCGCCACGTCCTGAAACAACAGATTCTTCACCTTTTTTCGCATCACGGAATCCAATCCGTCCAAGGGCTCGTCCAAAATCATTACCTCCGCCATGGCGGACAGTCCTAACCAAATCCCCACCTGTCGGGTCATCCCCTTGGACAGCTGATTGATTTTTCGCTTAAAATCAATTTTAAACACCTTTGCAAGCTCCCGGAAACGCTTTTCATTCCAGCTATCGTACATGCGGCTATAAAAGGTTCCCATTTCCTCAATGGTATAGGAAGGAAAAAAATACAGAGCGTCGGAGATAAAAACCATCCGCTGTTTTACCTCCGGGTTTTCATAAACCTTTTCCCCGCCGACCAACACTTCCCCCCGGTCCTGTCGATAAAGACCGGCTAGGGTTTTCAGCAACGTGGTTTTCCCCGCACCGTTGGAGCCCAGCAGTCCGTAAATCGACCCCTTGTTTACCGTTAAATCCAACTCCTCCACCGCTTTGATTCCTTCATATCCCTTGGTAAGTCCTTTTACTTCAATCATCGTCTCTCTCCCCTCCCACTTGTTGTTCCACTTCTTCAATCAACTCTACAATTTCCCTTCTCTCCATGCCTAGGTAAATCGCCTCCGCCATGGTCTTTTTCAACTCCCCCTTAAGTTTTTGCAGCTTTTCCCTCTGATCCTTCCGATCCTTGCTTCTGATTCCTTGAGCGAAATTCCCCCGTCCCTGTACCGTATAAATGTAGCCCTCCTGCTCCAGGGCTTTATAGGCTTTTTGAATGGTATTTGGGTTAATCGTCAGTTCCCGGGCCAGACTTCTGACCGAGGGAAGCTTTTCATCGGTTTTGATCACCTCTTCCATGATCAGTCGCTTAAACCCTTCCACCAATTGTTCATAAATCGGCAATCGGCTTTTCAAATCAATTTCCAGCATATGCTTTCCCCTT
>CAZTIJ010000007.1:18866-27355 GCA_964613365.1 uncultured Clostridiaceae bacterium
TTTCCCCTTTCCTTTCCCCATAAATCTCTTCCGCTCCTATTTCTCGGGGTTCCCTGCAATTTTCACACCCTCGGTAATTGTATTAACCGTATTACTATGCATAGTACACTTCGATTGTACAATGGTTTTCTTTTTTTGTAAAGCTTTTTTTGAAAAAAATTATATCCCACTCTAAAAATTTTATTATTATCCCTTCTCTCCTGGAATTTTCATGGCGCCTGGGTTATACTGAAAAAGACGTCGGGGCCGGGGATCCCTATCATTGGTGAGAAACCCCACAGTGCCCCGTCCAATACTTTTACGAGGAGGACTATGATGAAGTTACAAAAAATCGTATCCATTGATCATACAAGACTGGTTCCCGAAGTACAGAGGGAACTGGAGTCTTTGGCGGAAGAAGTGGTTTTTTATCAGGATTACCCCGAAAGCAAAGAGGAGATTGAAAGACGTATGAAGGGTGCGGAGGTGGTGCTGGTTTCCTGGAACACAAAAGTTCACCGGGAGGCGATTCTGGGAGCGAAAAACCTGAAGTACATCGGCATGTGCTGCTCTTTATACGACGAAGAAAGCGCCAATGTGGATATTAAAGCCGCCCGGGAGGTTTCCGTTCCCGTACTGGGGGTGAAGGATTACGGCGACGAAGGGGTGATTGAGTTTATCATCAGCGAGCTGGTAAGCCTCCTTCACGGATTTCACAAGCATCAGTGGCGGGATTTTCCCACGGAGCTTACGGGGCAAAAATTGGGGATCATCGGTATGGGCACCCTGGGAAAAATGCTTGCCACCACCGCAAAGCATTTTAATATGGAAGTCTATTATTACAGTCGATCCAGAAAACCGGAAGCGGAGACCCTGGGAGCAACCTACCTTCCCAAGGAGGAACTGTTACAAACCGTGGATATTCTGTCCACCCATTTACCCAGGAATACCGTGGCCCTGTCCGCCGAGGATTTTGAAACCTTCGGTCCGGGAAAAATACTGATCAATACCTCCCTGGGCAAGACCTACGATCTGCAGGGTTTTCGTAAATGGATTGAGAACCGTAATAATTACGGAATCTTTGATGTGGGAGGCTTAGAGGGCATCCTGGAGGAGATGAAGGCCTACGAAAACGTGATTACCTCCAACAATGTGGCGGGCTTTACCACCCAGGCCAAGGAGCGATTGTCTGAAAAAGTCCTGGAGAATCTTAAGAACACCTTTCCCGATTTACAGGGGGATTCATAAAATGTTCCTAGAATAATTCCCAGTGGAAATGACAGTGGAAATGACAGTGGACATTCCCTAGAGTTTCAATAAAATAGCCCTGGAAGAAAGTCGGTTTTACAACCGGTTTTCCTCCAGGGCGTAGTTATTTTTTCGTTTTTTGCTGTTTTCCCTTGCCTTTACCTTTCGCCGACTTCCCCTTCTTTTGCAGCTTCTTATTTTCCCGAAGGCCCTGCACCGGTTTTTTCTCTGGATCCGGGTCCCCGAATTGCCGCTTCAGCTCCCCTTCAATAAGAAGGGTGGGGATGAACACGAAAATCACTCCGAGAATAAAGTGAAAGAGATTCAGATCCCTGCCCGTCAGAGGGTTGACAAAATAGCTGACGGCTATGATTACAAAGAGGGTTGCCCCCCACTTTTTCCAAAGAGGTCCCAGTCTGCGATTCGCGTAGTCCCAAGCCTCCTCCGACTGCTTGGAACGCCGGGTCCGATGACCGAATATCACCGCCCCTTTTTTTACCGGGTTTTTCTCAAAATAGGTTCCGAAAATGATCAGCAGTATCGGTATTACAAAATCAAAAATAATTTGGCCCCGTTCCATTCATAACCCTCCCAGATGCTATTGATTGATCCTTTCCATCCTCCGTGGCCTTTTTCTGGCCATTCCTTCATTGTTAATGCTCCGCAGCCTTTTGAATCACCACGTTTTCCCTTTCCAGTTGATCCATGGAATTCGGCTTACCCCATAGATACCCCTGAATTTCGTCGCAACCCATCTCCTGTAGAATCTTTAACTGACAGGTCTCTTCCACCCCTTCCGCGATGGTTTTCAGACCCATTCCCTCCGCCATCATGGTAATCGCCCGGATGATCAGCCGGGAATTTTCATCCTCGGTAATGTGATCCACCAACTCCTTGGCAATCTTTAATCGGTCAATATGATAGCGCTTAATATAGCTCAGGGAGGAATAGCCGGTGCCGAAATCGTCAATGGAAGCGCTGAGGCCCAGCTTTGCCAGCCCCACGAAAATATCCTCCATGGAAAAATCCCTATGGATCGTGGCCCCTTCCGTAACCTCGATATCCACCCAGTAAGGATGCACCCCCTTTTCCTTGAGCTTCTCCTCCATCCAGGCAAGAAAATCCATATTCTGAATTTGCACCGGGGATACGTTTATGGCCATTTTCAAGTTGGTATCATGCTTTTCATTGAAGGTTTTGATCTCCTCTAAAGCCCGGTCCGTTACCCAGGCTCCGATGGAGATGATCTGCCCCGTTTCCTCGGCAATGGGAATAAAATCCCCGGGAGAGATGTTTCCCACCTCCGGCTGTTCCCAGCGAAGAAGGGCCTCCATTCCGATCATTTTTCCGTCTTCAATTCGGTACTGGGGCTGAAAGACCAGGTGAAACTCCCTGTCGTAATCCGCACTTTTCAGCATCATCTCAATGTGGTGCTTCTTTTCCATTTCCCGTTGCAGCCCTTCGTTAAAGAACAGATATCCCTTTTTCCTGTGATGGTTTTTCGCCTGATACATGGTCATATCCCCATACTTCATCAAATCCTCCCGGCTTATGCCGTCGGAGGGATAGCGGGCAATACCGATACTGATTCCCACATAGAAGGTATAGGGGGGAATATCGATGGGCCGTTGCACCTCTTTGATAATCTCCCGGGCAGTGGTTGCCAAACAGACTTTGTCATATTTTTTCGGCAGCACGGCAGCGAACTCATCCCCTCCGATTCGAAACAGGCGGCACTCCTTTCCATACCCCGCCGACAATCGACCGCTGATATGCTTTAGCACCCGGTCTCCGACTTCATGGCCATGGGCATCGTTGATAAACTTAAAGCGGTCCAAATCCATATAAAACAGGGCAAAGGGATGCCCCTCCCCGATCAACCGATCCATATACTCCACAAAGCTTCGTCGATTGTTAAGGCCCGTCAGCTTGTCCCGGTAGGAAAAGTCCTCCAAAATATCCTTTGCCCGCTGAAGATCCCGGGTTTTCCTTTCGATTTTTTTCTCCAGGGTCCGGCTGTTTTCCTGTTCCTTATACAGCAGATATTCATTTTTAATGGACAGTTGGATATAGGAGGTGAACAATCGATGAAACAGCAACATACTCGATAATACAATCAGGGCATGCAGACCGATGGCGTCCACATACCATAGACCCAACAGGGCCAGGATAAAGAACTTCACCCCTCCCATGCGCCCGTAATTGTCCGGCAGTGCATAGGGATTCTCCCCGGGATCCTTCTCCCGGGATTTCTCAAATACCGCCGCTAGGGAAAAGGCCATCAGAGGGAAAAAGTAAAATAGGTCCACCAAACCATTGGGTGCATAGCTTCCGTTTATGTAGGCATAACTGAAAAAGAAGTTGGTCGCGCTAAACAGCAACACCCCGGTCAGAATCCATAATCCCCCGGGATTATGCCGTTTGCTTACAGTGGACAGATGAAGGATCACGATTCCCGCCACCACATACATGTCGGCCAGATGATACATGGCCATCCATACCATCCTACCCGTTTCCAGCTCAGGGAACTCCAACATATGTCCCATAAAGTTCCAGGCCAGGGCAAAAACAAGGGCCCCTGCCACCATCACATCCAACAATAGTTGATAGCGGTTCCATCTTCCCACATGGGAGTAATACAACATACTGACCATGGCAATTAAGAACAAGCTGGGAATCCCGTACAAAATATTTACCATCTCCGAGGTAATGGGATCCACTTCCAGTAAATGTCGATTCACCAGCCAAAGAACATCGGCGATCCCCCAGGTGAGGGCAAAGAAGGCCAGCCATAAATATACCGAATCCTCCCGTTTTTTTCGCCCCCGGTATATGACCACCCCTGCGACGAAGGCAAAAATCGCCGACATCCCGTCACTGATGAGAGAAGCGCTTCCCACCACGGATACAATATAGACCATAAACAACATGGCCAGCAAAAACAGTTCCCTATACTCCCGATGGGTTATGTCCGCCGACCATCTCCTCGCTCTCCGGCTTTTTTCTTCCCCGGCGGATACGGTTTGATTCATCGGATCCCCTCCTTTCTGTCATGATCCTAGAGCATTTTTTCCATAATAGTGATATCCACCCATCGGCCGTCGATTCTTCCCTGGTTTTTATAGGTTCCCACCACCGTAAATCCCGCTTTTTGGTACAGTTTTTTACTGTTTTCATTATGGTCCGGAGTACTCAGCACCAGCTTGTAAAAGTCCTGTTCCTTCGCAGTCTTTTCCAAATCCCTAAGAAGGCATCTGCCGATCCCCTGGCCCCGGTAACTACGCTTGATGTAGATGGAAAAGTCCGCCACTCCGTCGTAGCAGGGTCGGGGATTAAAGACGTTTAATGTGGCGAATCCCAGAATCAGGCCCTCCTCATTCTTCGCCACCAAGGTCTTGTGTCGAGGCCCCTTGCTGAGCAGCCAGGCTTCCACCTCCTCGATGGTTTTTGCCTCCTGTTCCAAAGTTGCCTCCCGGTCCTCAATTCCTTCGTTATAAATGGCTGTGATCCGCTTTATATCCCGGGATGTAAATTCCTTTACTTCGATTTTCATATCTTACCTCATTTCTTTGTTATCCTGTTGATGATCCTGCTTCTTATCCCTTTATCATTCTCATTATTATATGCTTTATTCAAAAATTTATCCAGTGTTATCCGCAAATAATAGTAAAAAGTACCTACTTTCATCCTTTTTTCCGCAACCATTCATCGGCTTGATCCTCCAATGAAAGGGAAAAAGAAGCCCGGATCCCTAAGATATGGGAACTCCAAGCTTCTTTTTATCGAATAGCCGAGAATACTGGCGACTTTAGTCCTGCAGATGAACCGGCTCATGTACTCAGTTTCCTGAAAAATCCTTTCGCCGCCCTTTTTACTCCCATTCCACGGTTGCCGGTGGCTTTGAGGTGATGTCATACACAATTCGGTTAACATCCTCCACCTCATTGACAATTCGCCGGGACATGGTGTCCAGCACTTCATGGGGAATTTTCGCCCAGTCGGCGGTCATGGCATCGGAGCTGGTGATGGCACGGATCCCCACGGTGTGGGCATAGGTCCGCTCATCCCCCATAACCCCCACGCTTTGAATTCCGGGAAGCACGGCAAAATACTGCCAGATATCCCGGTCCAGACCGGCTTTTTTGATTTCCTCCCGAACAATATGGTCCGCTTCCCGGACAATGTGAAGTTTTTCCCCGGTGATTTCACCAAGGACCCGCACCGCAAGTCCCGGGCCGGGGAAAGGCTGGCGCCAGACGATCTCCTCGGGCAGTCCCAGCTCCTCTCCTACGTTTCGAACCTCATCCTTAAAGAGATACTTAAAGGGCTCGATCAGGCCGAAGGTCATATCCTTCGGCAGTCCTCCCACATTGTGGTGGGATTTTATGGTAGAGGCGGTGTCGGTACCGCTCTCAATAATATCGGGATACAACGTTCCCTGTACAAGGTAATCGATTTCTCCGATTTTTTTCGCTTCCTCCTGGAACAAATAGATAAACTCATTGCCGATGATCTTTCGCTTCTTTTCAGGATCCGAGACGCCTTTTAGCTTATCCAGGAATCGATCCTCGGCATTGACCCGAATAAAGTTCATTTTAAACTGATCCTTAAAGATTTTTTCCACCCAATCCCCTTCATCCTTTCGAAGAAGACCGTGGTCCACAAACACGCAGGTTAAATCGTCGCCGATGGCCTTGTGTACCAGGGCCGCCGCCACGGAGGAGTCCACCCCTCCCGACAGAGCGCAAAGGACTTTTTTCCCCGCAGCCTTTTCCCGGATCCGGGCCACTTCCTCTTCAATATAGTTCTCCGTGGTCCAGGTACCCTTGGCCCCCGCCACTTCATAGAGGAAGTTTCGAATCATTTCCTTTCCCCGTTGGGAGTGCTCTACCTCGGGGTGAAACTGCAGCGCGTACAGTTTTTTCTCCCGGTTTTCCATGGCCGCCACGGGGCAACTTTCCGTGGAAGCGCTTACGGTAAAACTCTCGGGAGCCTTTTCAATAAAATCCGTATGGCTCATCCAGCAGTCGACATTCTCGGGAATCCCCTTGAATATGGGAGAGCCGGTCTTCATTTTCAGCGCCGCCTTTCCGTACTCCCGTTTCTCCGACTTGCTGACCTTTCCTCCGAAATGGTGGGCCATTAACTGACCGCCGTAACAGATCCCCAGGATCGGGATGTCCAGATCAAAAATAGCCGGGTTGCACGCCGGGGCTCCCTCGGCATATACGCTGCTGGGGCCGCCGGTTAAAATAATCCCCGTGGGCTCTTTTTCTTGAATTTCCCCGAGGGACAGATGAAAGGGTACCACTTCACAGTAAACGTTTTGCTCCCGTACCCGTCGGGCGATTAATTGGTTGTATTGTCCGCCAAAATCCAGTATCAGTATTTTTTCCTTTTCCAAATTCTTCATCCTCTCTGTATCCAGGCTGTTGCGCCTTGAATTATGATTCCATTGTATCATTTTTTTTCGATGGTTTCTTCGGGAAATTTGTCTTTTCTTCGGTTTTATTCTCCCCGAAGTTTTCTTGTTGCCTTTAGGGGTTTCCGGTCAAAAAAAATAGGGGGGCCGAGGGGTGAACTCGGCCTTAGGTAGTTTATTCACCAACACTGTAGTTGGGCGCTTCCTTGGTGATCATAATATCATGGGGATGGCTTTCCCGAAGGCCTGCTCCGGAAATTTTCACGAAGCGACCGTTCTCCTGAAGGTCTTCAATGGTAGGGGTTCCGCAGTAGCCCATGCCGGCCCGGAGACCGCCGATCAATTGATGAACGGTTTCCTTGAGCTCTCCTTTATAGGGAACTTTCCCCTCCACCCCTTCGGGGACCAGCTTTTTATTTTCTTCCTGGAAGTATCGGTCCTTACTGCCCTTTTTCATTGCGGAGATGGAACCCATGCCCCGGTAGGTTTTAAAGCTTCGACCTTTATAGATCACGGTTTCCCCGGGACTTTCCTCCACCCCTGCAAACAGGGAACCGATCATAATCACGCTGGCACCGGCGGCAATGGCCTTGGGGATTTCCCCCGAGTATTTGATTCCGCCGTCGGCAATCACCGGCACACCGTATTCCTTCGCCACTTTGGCACAGTCATATACCGCTGTCATTTGAGGCATTCCGATCCCCGCCACCACCCGGGTGGTACAAATGGATCCGGGACCGATGCCCACCTTCACGCAGTCGGCGCCGGCTTCGATCAGGGCTTTGGTCGCTTCCCCCGTGGCCACGTTTCCGGCAATTACCTGAAGTTCCGGGAAGGCGCCCTTGATTTTCCTTAGGGCTTCCATAACCCCTTTGGAATGACCATGGGCGGTGTCCAGCACCACAACGTCCACCTTTGCCCGGTTCAGGGCCGCCACCCGGTCCAGCAGGTCTGCGGTAATTCCCACGGCGGCTCCCGCCAACAATCTGCCGCTTTCATCCTTGGCGGAGTTGGGGTATTTAATGGCTTTTTCAATATCCTTAATGGTAATGAGGCCCTTTAAGTTATACTCCCCGTCCACGATGGGAAGCTTTTCTATTTTATGCTTCATCAAAATTTCCTGGGCTTCATCCATGGTGATCCCTTCCCGGGCGGTAACCAGAGGATCCTTGGTCATCACTTCATGAATTTTCCGGTTGTGATCCAGTTCAAAACGGGTGTCCCGGTTGGTAATGATCCCCACCAGCTTTCCCTCGGTGGTAATGGGTACACCGCTGATATGGTAGCGCTCCATAAGTTCTAAGGCGTCGGCCACCATATGGTCCGGAGACAGGTAAAAGGGATCCACGATCACTCCGTGTTCGCTCCGCTTTACCTTATCCACCTCCAGGGCCTGTTCCTCGATGGACATATTTTTATGAATAATCCCGATTCCACCCTCTCGGGCCATGGATATGGCCATTTTCCCTTCCGTAACCGTATCCATTCCCGCACTCATCAAGGGGATATTCAAGTTGATTTTTTTCGTCAGACGGGTTTTCGTCTCCACATCCTTCGGTAAAATTTCGGATTTGTCAGGAATCAACAACACATCATCAAAGGTGATTCCCTCTTTTACAATTTTTCCTTCCATTACTCCGCGGCCTCCTTTAGTTGATCCTCTATGATCCTTCCTGTAAAATCAATAAAAAAACGTATACAATTTCCCTCCAGAAAGAGTGAAATTATATACGTTTTCATATATTTCAGCAGAATCGCACAGCAAAAAGCTTTGTACAACCCCACTTACTCCCGTAGATAACTTCACCCATAGTCGAATGATTTACGGTCATTCGGTAGA
>CAZTIJ010000008.1:0-26545 GCA_964613365.1 uncultured Clostridiaceae bacterium
ATGGCCCTGGGGATACAGGCGGGGATTTCTCTGAATCCGGCAACGCCCTTAAGCACCCTGGAGTATGTACTGGAGGATTTGGATATGGTGCTGATTATGTCCGTGAATCCCGGATTCGGCGGACAACAATACATTCCCGCCATGACGGAAAAGATTCGACGATTGAAAGAGATGATCCGAGAAAGGGGTCTGGCGGTGGATATCCAGGTGGACGGAGGCATCAACCCGGATAACGTGGGAGACATCCTAGCGGCGGGAGCGGACATCATTGTGGCAGGTTCCGCTATTTTTAAGTCCGAGGACGTCTCCCGGGCGGTACAAAACCTTCGGGTGAAAGGGGACGGGTAATTGGACATCACCATTGTAACCAACGGAAATATTGCCAGTCTTAGCTGGCTGAGGGAGAAACTGAAAAAAAACCGGGAAAAGGGACATTTCATTATCTGTGCCGACGGTGCTACGAAGTACTTAAAAGCCCTGGATTTTCCTCCCCATTTGTTAATGGGGGATATGGACTCCATTGATCCCGAGGGAAAAAAATGGATTGAAGAAAAGGGGGTCCCCCTGAAAAAATTTCCCTCCAGAAAGGATCGGACCGACACGGAAATTGCCCTGGAATACAGTCTGTCCAAGGAGGCGAAAACCGTGGAAATTCTCGGAGCTTTCGGATCCAGGATGGACCATACCTTGGGAAATGTTCAGTTGTTGGAAGGCTTTTTTAATCCCGGGATAGACATTCGGTTAATCGACGAGCAAAATGAGATGTGGCTGCTGAATAAGCATACGAAAATCAGGGGAAGGAAGAATGAAAACTTTTCCATCCTTGCCGTTACGGAATCGGTTTTGGGAATCACCCTGAAGGGTTTTGAGTACCCCTTAGAAAATCATACCCTGTCCCGGGGACACACCCTGGGGATCAGCAATATAATCAGAGGGGACGAAGCGGAGGTCTCCTATGAAGAGGGGATGTTATTGGGGATCATCGCCAAGGACTAGGGCGGGGTTGTCGGCGATGCAAAAAAATAAAAAAGATCTTTTATACAAAGATCTTTTACCGTACCGATTCAAAAAGGATGTAAAAAAGCCTGCTATTTCCAGCTATAGAATATGGGGATAGAAGGCTTTTTTATTTTCACTCTCGACTTATAAAGCTCGCTGAACTTTACCGGAACGCAGGCATCGAGTACACACTTTAATTCTTCGCGGGGACCCGTCAATAATTGCCTTAACTCGTCGTAAGTTAGGCGCCCATGTTCTTTTATTATGATTAACAGCGTGGCTTACTCTATGTCCAGATACTACTCCTTTATTGCAAACTGCACAAACCTTAGCCATTATCTACACCTCCTCCAAGGGTTGTCTAAACCTTTAAAACACTATAATGTTATCATGAGAATCTCACTTTGGCAAGTCTTTTATTTTTTGAGCCAAAGTTTTCAAAGCATCTCTAGTTGCACTATTGGTGAGATTATTATAAAATAAAGGTTAGAAAACTTTTCATAGTTACTTAGAAAGACTCTTTGAAAAAAGTCTTATCTTTAAAATACCATGAAATAAGAATAAGAGCAACTATTCTAAAGGAGGTTTTATGATGTCAGGAAAAATAATGAGCCAGTATGGTGAAATCACCATTGATGAACACGTTCTTGCAACCATAGCCGGGACCGCAGCCATGGAATGCTACGGATTGGTGGGCATGGCGACGAAAACCGCGGCAGGAGGGATTGTGGAACTTTTAAAACGGGAACAGTCCTCGAAGGGAGTAAAAATCACCACCAAGGATAATCTGATCACCGTGGATCTGTTTATTATTGTGGAGTTCGGAACAAAAATATCCGTGGTGGCCAACAACATTATCGAAAAGGTGAAATACAATATTGAAAATCTAACGGGAATGAACGTGGATAAAGTCAACATCCATGTACAAGGCATTCGCGTGGAAAAATAGGAAAGGAGGGATTTTACTTGGGAACAAATGAAATTTCAGGTTCAATGTTAAAAGAGATGATTATATCCGGTGCCCATTCACTGGAAAAAAATAAAGAGATCGTCGATCAGTTAAACGTCTTTCCCGTGCCCGACGGAGACACGGGGACGAACATGTCCTTGACCATGCAATCGGCCATGAAAGAGGTGAAAGCCGTAAAAAATGAGGACATCGAAGAAATTGCGGAAGCTGCGGCGAACGGATCCTTAATGGGAGCCCGGGGAAATTCCGGGGTTATCCTGTCCCAGCTTCTACGGGGATTTGCCAAAGGAGTGAAGGGAAAAGAGACCCTGAATACCGAGGACCTGGCCAACGCCCTGAAGCTGGGAGCGGATACCGCCTACAAGGCCGTGATGAAACCGGTGGAGGGTACGATCTTAACCGTAGCCCGGGAAAGTGCGGAATATGCCGTGAAAATTGCAAAAAAAGAGACGGACATCGAAGATTTCCTGGAAAAAGTGATCTACCAGGGGGAAAACACCTTGAAAAGAACGCCGGAGATGCTTGCGGTGTTAAAGGAAGCAGGGGTAGTGGACTCAGGGGGAAAGGGTCTGATCTATATCTACCTGGGAATCCTGGGAGTTTTAAAGGGAGAAATCCTCAGCAGTGAGGACTTAGACATTATGCAAAAGACTGTGGAACACGATCATGATATGCATGTAAGCGGAGACATTGAGTTTGCCTATTGCACCGAATTTATTATAAACACCGAAGGGGCCGACCCTGTAGCCTTTCGGGAAAAAATCCAACACCAAGGGGACTCCATGCTGGTGGTGGGAAACGAAAACCTGATAAAGGTCCATCTTCATACCAACCATCCCGGAGAAGTGATGGAGGAGGCCATGGCCCTGGGAGAGCTTTCCGATATTAAAATCGACAATATGCGGGTACAGTATAGGGATAAACACCCGGAAAAAAATACCGAGGAAGAAAAGGACTTCGGCTTTATTACCGTGTCCATCGGTGAAGGAATTGAAAAGATTTTTCGGGATTTCAATGTGGACCATGTGATCAAAGGGGGACAAACCATGAACCCCAGCACCGAGGATTTCATGAAGGCCATTGAGGAGATCCAGGCGAAAAACATCTACATCCTGCCGAACAACAGCAACATCATTATGGCGGCCAATCAGGCCAAGGAGCTGGCAAAGAAAAATGTCATGGTCATTCCCACGAAAACCATTCCCCAGGGAATTACGGCGATGATCGGGTTTAACCCCGGCAACAGCCCCGAGGAAAATCTCCGGGAAATGACGGAGATTATGGAGGACATTGAAACCGGTCAGGTAACCTATGCGGTTCGGGATACGGTGGTGAATGATAAGAAAATTAAAAAGGGAAACATTCTTGGCATCGGCAACGGTAAGATCGAAGCCGTGGGCCGAAATGTGGAGAAGGTATCCCTGGAGTTGCTGGAAAATCTGGTAACGGAAGATCACGAAATCATCACCCTGTTTTACGGGGAAGAGGTGGAGGAAAAATCCGCGGACAAACTTCGGGAAAAGATTGAAAAAGCCTATCCCGACTGTGAAGTGGAAATATATTACGGCGGTCAGCCCTTATATTATTATTTATTTTCCGTAGAATAAGAAACAGTTTCTGTTTCTTATTCTATTTGTAGAAAAAAAGCAAAAACCTTTGGAAGAAAAGAGGGAAGGACAGTGGAGGAGTTACAGGGAAGCATCCGCAGTTTAAAGGGCGTGGGTCCGAAAAAAGAGCAGCGTTTTTTAAAGCTGAATATAGAAACTCCGGAGGATCTTCTTTATCATTTTCCCCGAAGCTACGAGGACCGGCGGGGGATAAAGAAAATCGAGGAACTGAAGGAGGGGGAGAAAACCACCCTGGAACTTCGGGTGCATCCCCTGAAAAAGCGCCGGGCTTTTGGGAAGGGCCCCTCTCTTTTGCAGCTGGTGGGAAAGGACGAAACCGGCAGTATGGTGATCAGCTTTTTCAATCAGCCCTATCTCGGTCAAAAAATCACTGCGGGAACAAAGATGCGCATTTACGGAGAAGTCAAAAGAGGGCCGAAGGGTTTGGAAGTGGTGAATCCGGACTTTCTCCTCCCCGGGGAAAATCCCCGGGAAAAATGGCAGGAGATCTTTCCCATCTATCCTCTGACCAAGGATGTGGGACATAAGGAGCTGGTTAAGCTGATTCGAATGCTCCTGGACGCCCTGAAGGAAAAGGGGGAGGAAGGGGTTGAAAATCTTCCGGAAGATCTCATAAAAGAAAACCGGCTCTGTCGACGGCTCATGGCCCTGGAGCATATTCATTTTCCTCAAAGGGCCAAGGGGCTCAAGGTGGCTAAGTACCGCCTGATCTATGAGGAGTTTTTCTTTTTGATGCTGACCCTCCACTCCAAAAAAAACAGGGTATTAAAAGAGCGGGGCAGACCTTTGAAGGGAGACCGGGAGGTTCAACATTTTTTGGAAACCTTACCCTTTCGGCCCACGGAGGCTCAAAGAAAGGTTGTGGGAGAGGTTCTGGAAGATCTGAAGGGCTCCACCCCCATGAGCCGGCTGGTGCAAGGGGATGTGGGCTCGGGAAAGACCGTGGTGGCCATGGCCGCCCTGGTGGCGGCGGCAGCGGCGGAAACCCAGGGAGTGATGATGGCCCCTACGGAAATTCTGGCCAAACAACACCATAAAACCCTTCAGGGGTTTCTTGAGCCCCTGGGGATCTCCACCGGTCTGTTGATCGGTAGTTTGAGGCCGAAGGAAAAAAAACAGATGCAGGAAGAAATCCGCCGGGGGAACATCCAGGTGGTGGTGGGAACCCATGCGGTGATCACCGATAAGGTGGCCTTTAAGGATTTAAGCTTGGTCATAACCGATGAGCAGCATCGTTTCGGGGTCCGTCAGAGAAAGAGCCTGGCGGGAAAGGGGGAAAACCCCCATGTGTTGGTGATGAGTGCCACCCCGATACCCAGAACCCTGGCCTACATACTCTACGGGGATCTGGAAGTCTCGGTGATCGATCAGATGCCCCGGGGACGAAAGCCCATCAAAACCGAAGCGGTTTCCGCGGAGGGCCGGGACAGGGTCTATCAGGAGATAAAAGAAGAGTTGGATAAAGGGCGTCAGGCCTATGTGGTGTGTCCCCTTATTGAAGAATCGGAAACCTTGGATTTAAATGCGGCCATGGATCTCCAACGCCAGCTGAGTAAAAATCTGTTAAAGGACTATAAAGTTGGGCTTTTACATGGTAAAATGTCTTATGGGGAAAAAGAACAGGTCATGAAGGATTTCAACGACGGAAACATTCAGGTGCTGGTATCCACCACGGTGGTGGAAGTAGGGGTGGACGTGGCCAACGCAACGGTTATGGTAATAGAGAACGGAGAACGCTTCGGTCTTGCCCAGCTACACCAGCTCCGAGGTCGTATCGGAAGAGGGGAGCACCAATCCTACTGTTATCTGTTGCATCAAAAGGGCAAGGAACAGACCCGACAAAGGCTGGAAATTATGGAAAAGACCAATGACGGTTTTGTGATTTCCCAAAAGGACCTGGAAATACGAGGTCCGGGAGAGCTTTTCGGCCTACGGCAACACGGGATCTACAACCTGAAAATCGCCAATTTTTTTCAGCACCAAAAAATTCTCCGGCAAGTGCAGCGGGACGTTAAGCAGTTATTGCTCGCGGATCCGGAGCTGGAACTTCAAAAAAACAGCAGGCTTTTACGAACCGTAGAGGAAAAGTTACAGCGTTACAGAGATTGAGTATATAAAAGAAGGGAATAGGTATAATGAGGGTAATCGGAGGAAAGGCAAAGGGACAGCGATTGGAGTCTTTACCCGGGGAAAATACCCGGCCCACCTTGGACCGGGTGAAAGAATCCATGTTTAATATGATTCAACTCCATGTATTTGACGGGAAGGTATTGGATCTATTCGCAGGCAGCGGTGCCCTTGGCATTGAAGCCCTGTCCCGGGGTGCGGCCTTTGCCTGCTTTGCCGACGGTTATCGGGGAAGCATCCCGGTGATGGAGGAAAACCTGAGGAAAACCAAGCTGAAGGCAAAGAGCAGGATCCTTTCCATGGACTTTTCCAGGACCCTGGAAACCCTGGGGAGGGAAGGGAAGGTTTTTGACTTGATTTTTTTGGATCCTCCCTATGGAAAGGGCCTGGCCGAGGAGGCCATGGAGATCATTATCAAGGAAAGGCTACTGGCTCCCGGGGGGCTGATTATCATCGAACAGGATAAGAGGGAAACCCTGGAGGTACCCGAGGAACAATATCTTTTGTGGAAAGAAAAAAAATACGGAAACACCTTTGTTCGAGTGTTGAAAAATCGTGCAGAGGCCTAGGTTGGAGGTGTGAACAATGAAAACAGGAATTTATCCGGGAAGTTTTGATCCTTTAACAAATGGACACTTGGATATCATACATAGGGGTTCGAAAATTTGTGAGAAGTTAATCGTATCGGTGCTTCATAATCCCAATAAAACCTCGCTGTTCACCGTGGAGGAACGGGTGAAAATGATCGAAGACAGCGTAAAAGCCTACCCGAACGTGGTGGTGGACCATTTTTCCGGGCTTTTGATCAATTATGCCCGGGAAAAAAAAGCCGATGCCATCATCAAGGGACTGCGGGCCGTATCGGATTTCGAGTATGAGTTTCAAATGGCTCTGATGAACAAAAAGCTCTGTGAAGAGGTGGAAACTGTTTTCCTGATGACCAGTAACAAAAATTCCTATTTGAGCTCGAGCCTTTTAAAAGAGGTTGCGAAATTCGGAGGGTGCATTGAAGGATTGGTGCCGGAAGAGGTTAAAGAGGCGGTTTACGATAAACTAAAGTAATGTAAAGGGGGAAGATTAATGGAAGTATTACAGCTTCTCGATATGTTGGAGGATTTGATTGAAGAAAGTTCTTCGATTCCTTTTGCGCAAAAGGCCATGGTGGATAAGGAAGAGGTATTGGAAATCATTAAGGAAATGCGCATTCAAATTCCCGATGAAGTAAAACAGGCAAAATGGATTAAAGAGGAGCGGCAACGTATTTTAGCCGAGGCTCAGAATGATGCGGACACCATTATTGAAGAAGCCCATAAACATATTAATTCCCTGGTGGATGAAAACGAAATTGCGAAAATGGCAAAGCAACGGGGAGAGGAAATCATTCAACAGGCCCAGGAAAGTGCCAAGGAAATGCGCCTGGGGGCCAGGGATTATGCCGATGAAGTCCTGGAAGGGGTGGAAGGCTCCTTAGAAGAGCTGCTTCAAACCCTTCAAAAAAATCGGAAGGAATTAAAGGGAATGGATGAATAGTCCACTCCCTTTTTTTTATGGATTTCCTAGGGTAAGGGGGAGCCCTTTACGTAGCAGGGACGCTTTTTATACTCCAGGGCGTAGGTCTTTAAATGGCTTCCGGGCATTCCTAAGGTGTACAGGTCGGTTCCCTTCAGGTCGAAGGCAAGCATGGACTCGGCCAGGGGGCTTTGGGGGACATAGTGCTTAAGGTTGGTGATAATCGGAAGCGTGCTTTTTCGTTGGATTTTTTTAAGAAGGCTCCGGCCCCGGTCATTGAAGGCCAGCACCCGGAGGTACTTTGGCCCCTTTTCTCGGTTAAAGGATAAAAGATCCTCCTTGGAAAGGTCCAGCAGCAAATGCATTAAAATCCGCTGGATCCGGGTATAGGTGTAACGCTTGGTTTTTACATTCTCCAACAGTGCCCCCAGGGAAGGGCTTTTTTTTCCTTGGTCCCACAGGCGGTGTTCAATGCCCTCGGTGACATCGAAAATCCGGCGCAAATCCCCAGGGGTACTCCGTCGCAAAAGACCCAGCAGCAGTTGCTCGAAATGACCGCTGAACACCGGCGCAACCCCCTCTCCCATGGCGGAGGATAAGAGGCTGAAAGAGGCTTCGGGCAACACCCCGCTTAAATCATCGGGGCTTTTCCCCGCGGCCAAATGCTCCCGGATTCCCGTGGCGCTGGCAATGGAGCCTCGGATCTTCCGGTCATGATATCCGGCACTGATCCGCTTCAGGGTGTGGGGAGTGATGGGGCTTTCGGTTTTTATCAGGGTCTTTAAATATTCAATGGCCAGGATGTTGTTGGGGCTTTTCAAGACCTGTTCCAGTGCCTGGGAATCCTCCCGGTTCTCGGAACCCCGCCGGTTCATAAAGGATGACAGGGCCTCGGACCTTGCAACGGGAAAGGGACTGCCCTTGGTTAAGGACTGTTTTAAAAGGGCTTCGTAGGCCAAAGGACTTTCAGCCAGGACCCCGGCGATTTTTTTAAGCAGGGCCAGGGACCCGTGTTCCGAGCCGAAGGATAGATCCGTAACAATTCCCGTAGCGTTTAACAGCTGAATACTGCCGTAACTGAAAAATTCCGCCGTGGAACAGGCATAGACCGTGGGGATCTCCAGGACCAGGTCCACCCCGGAGTGAACCGCCATTTCCCCTCTTCGCCACTTGTCCAGTAAGGCCGGCTCTCCCCGTTGCAGAAAGTGTCCGCTCATAACAGCAACGGTGGCGTCGCAGCCTGTGATTTCCTTGGACTTTTCCAAATGGTATTTATGACCGTTGTGAAACGGGTTGTATTCCGTAATGACGCCAAGAACTTTCATAAAAGAGCCTCCCATAACTGTGTTTTATATACGAATGTATATTTATCAAATCCACCCTCGAAGGGATTATTCCTGTAGAGATTATATCATAAGCGTAAAAAAAACCATATATTATAAGGATAATCCTTGATAAAAAGAGGAAAATCTATTATTATTAGTAGTGTCAGATTGAAAATAGACAAATAATTATCAATAATATGCATCAATCCTATTTATCAAAAATATTCATTAATAAAGAAAATACTAAGGAGGCTGCAGGTTTATGAAAATTTTAGTACTGAACTGTGGAAGTTCATCGTTGAAGTATCAGTTGATCAACATGGAAAATGAAGGATTAATGGCCAAGGGTGTGGCGGAGAGAATCGGAATTGAAGGATCCTTTCTAAAGCACGAGTCGGAAAGCAACGGGAAAGTAAAGATCGAAGAAGCTATGAAGGATCACAAAGATGCTATTCGTATCGTGCTGGATGCCTTAGTGGATAAGGACCACGGAGCCATTTCCTCCATGGAAGAAATCAGTGCCGTAGGCCACCGGGTGGTGCACGGCGGAGAGAAGTTTTCCGGTTCCGTAGTGATCAATCAAGAGGTGATCGACGCCTTAGAAGAGTGTTCGGAGCTTGCCCCCCTTCATAATCCTCCGAACCTGATGGGAATTTATGCATGTCAGGAAATTCTGCCGGGACTGCCCATGGTAGGGGTATTCGATACCGCTTTTCATCAGACCATGCCCGAGGATTCCTACATTTATGCTCTGCCCTACGAGTATTATGAAAACCATAAAATTCGAAGATACGGCTTTCACGGAACTTCCCATAAGTATGTCGCCACGGTGACGGCGGAACTTCTTGGAAAATCCGTTGAAGACTTGAAACTGGTAACCTGCCACTTAGGAAACGGCGCCAGCGTAGCGGCGGTGGACGGCGGCAAGTCCGTGGATACCTCCATGGGATTCACCCCCTTGGAAGGACTGGCCATGGGAACCCGATGCGGAGATATGGATCCGGCCATTACCACCTTCTTAATGGAAAAAGAGGGCATGGATTATAAAGAGCTGAACAATGTGATGAACAAAAAGTCGGGAGTACTGGGAGTATCCGGGGTATCCAGCGACTTCAGAGACATTGAGGAAGCGGCGGAAAAAGGAAACAAACGGGCAAAACTTGCCCTGGACCTATACCATAAGCGGGTGAAAAAGTACATCGGTGCCTACGCCGCGGAAATGGGCGGTTTGGACGCGGTGGTATTCACCGCCGGTCTTGGGGAAAACTCCCCTGAATCCCGGGCGGCAATCTGCGAAGGACTGGAGTTTTTAGGGCTTCACGTGGATTCGGACAAAAACAATGTGCGAGGAAAAGCCACGGTATTCAGCACCGAGGACTCCACTACCAAAGCGGTTTTGGTGCCCACCAATGAAGAGCTGATGATTGCCAGAGAAACCTTAAACCTGGTTTAGAAATCTCTAAAGATCAAGCGGTGAACAACCGCTGGACGAAGCCCCGGGACCCATGGGGCTTCGTTCTTTTAACCCTGTCAAAGATAAGTACTTGACAAATCCTTAAATGGTTTGTATAATCAAATTTGTCAACAATCAAGAGGTGGGTTATAATGAAGATAAATCTTAAAAAAGCAAAGGAAGAACACGATCAGTATCTGGATCTTGACCTGAGTATTGATCTGGAGTCTATTGAAGGGGTTCACAGCTTAAAGATTACAGAGCCGATTCGGGGGAAGGGGAAAATCTACTTTACCCGGGACGGAATGTTTTTAAATCTGAAGGCCGAGGCTCGGATCGAAAGTAGCTGCAGCCGATGCCTAAAAAGCTTCGAAGAGACCTTGGAGTTGAAGATGAACTATGAAATTGTAAGCTCTGAGGAAGCTGAAGAAATGGACGAGGAAGAGGACATTTTAGTGGTGGATCATGATGTGATGGACCTAGAGGCCATTCTCATCGAAGAGCTTATCATGAAGGCCCCCATGAAACCTTTGTGCAAAGAAGATTGCAAGGGGATTTGCAATACATGCGGCCAAAACCTGGAACAGGATAGCTGCAACTGCCGACCCCGGGAAACAGAAGATGAAACCATTGATCCTAGGCTTGCAAAGCTCAAGGGCTTGTTGGAAGAAGATTAAGGAGGTGTAAGTCAATGGCAGTACCAAAGCGTAAAACCAGTAAATCAAAGAAGAACATGAGAAGAGCTGCAAACAGTAAATTTTCAGCAGCGGGATTCGTAAATTGCCCGAATTGCGGAGAAACGAAATTACCTCATAGAGTATGTTCCGATTGCGGACACTACAAGGGCAAAGAAGTGGTTGAAACTGAATAATAAAGGTCCTTAAGAAGATAGTAATGTACATATACATTGCTATTTTTTTATGGCCGGATTCGGAAAAAACCTTTAAGGACATAGAAAATGTAAAAAAAGAATTGATTTTTAGAACAGCATGCTATATACTGTCTTTATGACTAGGTACTAATTATTAGTGCTAAAACCGGGGGGAGATATTGGAATGACTAGGAAGAATCGGGTTTCGAAAAAAGAGCGGCAGGAAAAACTAAAGGAAATGATCAAAGAAGATCCCTTCCAAAACGATGAGGAACTGGCATCCCATTTTGGTGTAAGCATACAAACCCTTCGCCTGGATCGAATGGAACTGGGGATCCCGGAACTTCGGGAACGATTTCGAAATGTGGCCCAGGGCAATTATGAAAAGGTCCGGAGTATGGTGGGGGCCGAGATTGTGGGAGAGCTGATTGATCTGACCTTGGGAAAACAGGGAATATCCATTTTGGAAACCAGTGAAGACATGGTATTTAAGAAAACCAACATTGTTCGGGGCCATCATATTTTTTCCCAGGCGGAATCCCTGGCCATGGCCGTGATCGACGCCGATGTGGCCCTGACGGGAGTGGCCAATATAAAGTATTTAAAACCCATCTATCTGGGGGATAAGTTGGTGGCCAAGGCGGAACTGGTAAGAATCCGGGGAAACAAACATTTTGTCCATGTGAAAATAACGGTGAATCAAAAACAGGTGTTTCGGGGGAAGTTCATTTTCGTCTCCCTGACCATGGATATGGACGAGGAATAGAAAAACCGGTATTTTTCCCGAAGAAAAACCCTAGGAGCCAAAGAAGAGCATAAAAAACGAGAAACGAAAAAATAAAACGGAAGCAGGAGGGGTTGTTGTGATACTAGCCATCGACGGCATGGGCGGAGACCATGCACCGATGTCCACGGTGAAAGGGGCGGTGGACGCGGTCAAGGAATACGGAGTGACGGTGCTGATCACCGGAGATCAGGAGGCACTGTCAAAGGAACTTCAACAATACCAGTATGATAAGGAAAAAATCGAAATTATCCACTGCAGTGAAAAAATAGACAATGAAGATCAGCCGGTAAAAGCCATTCGAAGGAAAAAGGATTCCTCCATGGTGGTGGCCTTAAACCTTGTGAAGGAAGGGCGGGCCCAGGCCGTGATTTCCGCAGGGAACACCGGCGCCTTACTGGCCGGGGGACTGTTTGTCCTGGGACGGATTAAGGGCATCGACCGCCCCGCCTTGGCTCCAGTATTTCCCCATGAAAACGGAGCTTCGGTTCTGATCGACGGCGGAGCCAATACGGAGTGCAAGGCCAAAAACTTACTTCAGTTCGGAGTCATGGGCAGCCTTTATTCCGAGCATATTCTCGGGGTGAAAACCCCGAAGGTATCCCTGGTGAACGTGGGAGAGGAAAAGGGAAAGGGCAATGAGCTTACCAAAGAGGCCTATGACCTGTTAGCGGAAAGCACCTTAAACTTCACCGGGAACATGGAGGCCAGAGACCTGCCCCGGGGAAAAACCGACGTGATCGTATGCGACGGATTCACGGGAAATATTATCTTGAAATTAACCGAAGGGGTTTTCATGACGGTGTTTGATCTGTTGAAGGAAAAATTCACCCAGTCCTTTATGACAAAAATAGCGGCAGGGATCTTAAAGCCGGAACTTAGACAAATCAAAAAAGATTACGACTACACCGAACACGGCGGAGCCCCCTTCTTAGGGGTCCAGGGGGTGCTGATCAAGGCCCACGGCAGTTCCGACGGGAAAGCGGTGAAAAACGCCCTGCGGCAAGGGAAGCGGTTTGCGGAGAACAAAATCGTAGATAAAATACAAGACAGCCTTGGAAACTAGGAGATGATGATGGTGAATCAGAAAATAAGCATTGGGATCACCGGTACGGGAAAAGCCTTGCCGGAGAAAATCCTTACCAATAAAGACTTGGAAACCATGGTGGATACCGATGATCAATGGATCCGTTCCCGTACGGGGATCGGCAGTCGACGGGTAGCGGACCGGGATACCGCCACTTCGGATTTGGCTACGGAGTCCGCTCTAAAGGCCTTGGAAGACAGCGGGCTGGCCCCGGAGGATGTGGATTTGATTATTGTGGCCACGGTCACCCCGGATATGGCCTTTCCCTCCACCGCCTGTATCGTACAAAAAAACCTCGGTGCCTCCCAAGCCATCGCCTTTGACATCGAAGCCGCCTGCTCGGGATTCGTATACGCCCTTTCCGTGGCGGAAAACATGATTCAGGGGGGCATGGCAAAAAATGCGCTGATCATCGGTGCCGAAACCCTGAGTAAAATCATGAACTGGGAAGATCGGAACACCTGTGTTCTTTTCGGAGACGGAGCGGGGGCCGCAGTTCTTCAGGAAGTGGAAAAAGGCTACGGCATTCAGGGCGTTACCCTGGGAGCCAACGGCGCCAAGGGAGAAGTCCTAAAACAACCGGCGGGGGGCTCGAGAATACCCGCCAGTCATGAAAGTGTGGAGAAGAAACTGCACTACATTGCCATGGACGGCAACGAGGTTTTCAAGTTCGCCGTTCGGATTATGGGCCAGTCCTCTTTGGAAGTGCTAAAGAAAAGCGGCCGGGATATCGGGGATGTGGACTTTTTAATCCCCCATCAAGCCAATATCCGAATCATCGACGCCGCGGCAAAGAGACTGAAGCTGCCCAAGGAAAAGGTATATGTAAACCTTCATAAGTACGGCAATCTATCCGCAGGGTCCATCCCCGTAGCCTTGGACGAGGCGGCGAAGGAAGGGAAACTGATCAGAGGGGAGAATATTTTACTGGTAGCCTTCGGCGGCGGACTTACCTGGGGATCGAGCTTAATAAAATGGTCAAAAGAGGTGTAGACAATGAAAACGAGAATAACGGAACTACTTAATATAGATTACCCGATTATCCAAGGAGGCATGGCCTGGGTATCCAATGCGGATCTGGCTGCCGCTGTATCGGAAGGGGGTGGCCTGGGAATCATCGCCGGGGGCAATGCTCCACGGGAAGTGATCGAAAAGGAGATCAAACGGGCACGAACCTTAACGGACAAGGATTTCGGAGTGAATGTGATGCTTCTTTCTCCCTTTGTGGAGGAGATTATGGATTTGGTGATTGAAGAGAAAATCCCGGTGATCACCACGGGAGCCGGGAATCCGGGGAAATACATGGAGCGGTTAAAAGCCGTGGGAACAAAAGTATTGCCCGTGGTGCCCTCGGTGTCCCTGGCCCGGCGAATGGAAAAAATCGGAGCCGACGCCGTGATTATTGAGGGAACCGAAGCGGGGGGCCATATCGGAGAGATTACCACCATGTCCTTAACCCCCCAGGTGGCCGATGCCTTGAATATTCCTGTGATCGCCGCGGGAGGCATTGCTGACGGACGGGGGATGCTTGCGGCCCTCAGTCTCGGAGCGGAAGGGGTACAAATCGGCACCCGGTTTATCTGCTCCACGGAATGCAGCGTACATGAAAAATACAAACAAAAAGTGATTGGCGCCAAGGACCGGGATGCGGTGGTTACCGCCCGAACCACGGGGCATCCGGTACGGGTTCTTAGAAATCAGTTTACCAAGGAGTTTATGAAATTGGAAAAACAGCAGCTCTCCAAGGAAGCTCTGGAAGAAGCGGGAGTGGGTAAGTTGCGACTGGCCGTGGTGGACGGAGACGTGGACGGCGGATCGGTCATGGCCGGTCAGGTGGCGGGCCTTGTAAAGGAGATCAAGCCCTGTAAAGAAATCATACAAGAAATCATTCGTGATACGGTACAAAACAGTGAAAGAATCACAGAACTTATAAAGGAGGGGTAATTATGGGAAAAGTAGCCTTTGTGTTCCCCGGCCAGGGAGCCCAGTACTCAGGGATGGGAAAAGAGTTTTACGAGAACTTTTCTTCAGCCCGCAGGGTCTTTCAAGAGGCCAGCCAAAGTTTGGGAAAGGATATGGAGCGTCTGTGTTTTCAGGGCTCCGATGAGGAACTGAAAAAAACGGAAAACACCCAGCCCGCAATTCTCACCGCTTCCGCAGCCATGCTGGAAGTCCTGGAAGTAGAAGGGATTCAGTGCGATATGACCGCCGGTCTCAGCCTGGGGGAATACACTTCCCTTGTGGCGGCCAAGGTCATGGATTTTGAGGACGCGGTAAAAATCGTGGAAAAGCGGGGACGTTTCATGCAGGAAGCTGTGCCGGAAGGGGTGGGGGGAATGGCCGCCATCCTGGGTCTGAAAAGGGAATTGTTGCAGCCCTGTATTCTCGAGGCATCGACCTATGGTTTGGTGGAAGTGGCAAACTATAACAGTCCCGCCCAAATCGTAATATCCGGGGAAGCCCGGGCCGTGAAAAAAGCGGCGGAACTGGTGAAGGAAAAGGGCGCCAGAAAAGCGGTGGTACTTCCGGTCAGCGCTCCCTTTCATAGCAGTCTGCTAAAGCCTGCGGGGATGAAACTGAAAGAGGTTTTACAAAGAGTCCCGATCGCCGACCCGGAGCTTCCCGTGATCACCAACACCGAGGCCGCCCTCTTAGAGGGCGCCGATCATGTGATTCCCAACCTGGTAAAACAGGTGAGCCAGTCGGTACGGTGGCAGGACTCCGTGGAATACATGATGGAAGAAGGCGTGGACACTTTTATCGAAATCGGTCCGGGAAAAACCTTAAGCGGTTTCATTAAGCGGATCGCCAAGGAGAACAACCGGTCGGTGAATATGATGAATATCGAAAATGTCCAGGATTTAAAAGGACTTACCCAAAGAATTCGAGTGTAAGGAGGGTTTTATTTGAGACTACAAGGCAAAAATACATTGGTTACGGGAGGTTCCCGGGGGATTGGAAAAGCCATTGCCCTGGAACTGGCAAAACAGGGAGCCAATGTGGCGATCAACTTCACCAGCAATGAAGAAAGAGCCCGGGAAGTGGTAAAGGAAATGGAAGGATACGGGGTAAAGGCCCTGGCCATTAAAGGAAATGTTACGGAGACCGCCGATGTGGAGGAGATGATCCGTAGGTTTAATGAAAACTTCGATACCCTGGATGTGTTAGTGAACAACGCCGGAATCACCAAGGACAATCTCCTGATCCGCATGAAAGAACAGGATTGGGACGGAGTGATGGATGTGAACCTGAAGGGGGTCTTTCTCACCACCAAGGCCGTGGCAAGAAAAATGATGAAACAAAAGAAGGGAAAAATCATCAATCTGTCCTCGGTGGTAGGGGTAATGGGCAATCCCGGACAAGGGAACTACTGCGCCTCCAAGGCGGGGGTCATCGGTTTTACCAAATCCATTGCCAAGGAACTGGGGGGCAAAAACATCTCCGTGAATGCCATCGCCCCGGGTTTTATTGAAACCGATATGACCCAGGTCCTATCCCATAAAGCCAAGGAGGAAATGCTTCGGAACGTACCTTTGAAACGTCCCGGTAAGCCCGAGGACGTGGCCAGACTGGTAAGCTTTTTAAGCAGTGAAGACGCCGACTATATCACCGGCCAGGTCATCCATGTGGATGGCGGCATGGTGATGTAGCCCCGGCTTAATCAATAAAATAAAAAACAAAATTATAGGAGGAATACAAAATGACATTCGAAAAAGTAAAGGGAATTATTGTAGAGCAGTTAGGACTAGAGGAGAGCCAAGAGATTAAAAAGGAGACTTCCTTGATCAATGATTTGGAAGCCGACTCCCTGGATGCCGTGGAAATTGTAATGGCCATTGAAGATGAGTTCGGAATTGAAATTCCCGATGAGGAAGCGGAAGGTTTTAAGAACATCGGTGACATTGTGGACTTTGTGGAAAAGAACAAATAAGGATTTATCCTAGGAAAGAAGCCCCCCAGGGGGCTTCTTATCTGCCGTAAAGAAAAGTCAGTGGTTGATAAAGGAGGTTTTATTTTGAAAAAACGAGTAGTTGTTACCGGTCTCGGCTGTATCACCCCGGTGGGTCATGGAAAAGAGGCCTTTTGGAAAGCCTTGAAGGAAGGGCGTTCAGGGGTGGGAGAAATCACAAAGTTTGACGCCGCCGATTATCCTACAAAAATCGCCGGGGAAGTCAAGGACTTTACAGCGGAAGAGTATATGGAGAAAAAAGAAGCGAAAAAAATGGACTTGTTTGTACAATACGCTGTGGCCGGGGCAAAACTTGCCATGGAAGACAGTAAAATCCACGGAGACAAAATAGACCACGAGGAGTTCGGTGTGGTTCTGGGTTCCGGCATCGGTGGCATCGCCACCTTTGAAGAACAGCATCAAAAAATGCTGGAAAAGGGTCCCCGACGGATCAGTCCTTTTTTCATCCCGATGATGATTGTAAACATGGCCTCCGGTCAGGTATCCATGAGTCTCGGGGCCAAGGGTCCCAATACCACCGTGGTTACCGCCTGCGCCTCGGCAACCAATGCCATCGGTGAGGCCTATAAAATCATCGAGCGGGGGGATGCTAAGCTGATGATCACCGGAGGCACCGAAGCCTCCATCACCCCGGTTTCCATTGGAGGATTCTGCTCCATGAAGGCCATGTCCACCGCCAATGAAGCCCCGGAGAAAGCCAGTCGCCCCTTCGATAAAAGCCGGGACGGTTTTGTCATGGGTGAGGGAAGCGGTATCCTGCTTCTGGAGGAACTGGACCACGCCTTGGAGCGGGGGGCGGAGATCTACGGAGAAGTGGTGGGCTACGGCATGAGCGCTGATGCCTATCATATCACCGCACCGGCACCGGAGGGAGAAGGGGGCAAGCGGGCCATGCTCAAAGCCCTGGCCGACCGGAACACCCCTTTCGAGGCAGTGGATTACATCAATGCCCACGGAACCAGCACCCCTTACAATGACCAGTTTGAAACCATGGCCATCAAAAGCGTCTTTAAGGAGCACAGTAAAAAATTAGCGGTAAGTTCCACGAAATCCATGACCGGCCACCTGCTAGGAGCCGCCGGAGGGGTGGAGGCCATCGCTTCGGTGCTGGCCATCAAGCACGGAGTGGTCCCGCCGACGATCAACTACCAAACCCCGGATCCCGAATGTGATCTGGATTATACCCCCAATAGGGCCCGGGAGAGAACCGTGAATTATGCCATGTCCAACTCCTTAGGCTTTGGAGGCCATAACGCCACGATTCTGTTTAAAAAATACGGGGACTAGGTAAGCCCCGGATTTGTATCGGCAGGAGACAGGTACTTTTATAAAACGACGGAATTCATCCCAAGGGATGGACTCCGGCGTTTTTTTTATCGGTTAATTTGCCTTAGAATTCAAGGGGATTTATGGTATACTAAGGGGTAAGGTTCGAAAGAGAAAAGCATCAAAGAAAAAATGAATTAAAGGAGCAGGCAACATGTCGTCATTGAAGATCGGATCCAATCGAAAGAAGAAACTGCAAAAAATACAGCGGGAAATCGGGTATTTATTCAACGATGAAAAGACCTTAAATCAGGCATTGGTTCACCGATCCTATGCCAATGAGTTCAGGCGGGGCCAGGTAAGCGATAATGAACGGCTGGAATTCCTGGGGGACTCCGTATTGGGTTTGGTGGTCAGCAATTATTTGTTTAATCAGTACCGGGAACTCTCCGAGGGAGAACTGAGTAAATATCGTTCCAATCTGGTATGCGAAGAATCCCTGAGCAAAATCGCAAACCGATTTAATCTAGGGGAGTATTTGCTGTTGGGCAAAGGTGAGGAGGCCAACGGAGGAAGACAAAGACCTTCCATTTTGGCGGATGCTCTGGAGGCCTTGATCGGCGGCATATATGTAGACGGAGGCATGGCGGCGGTACAGCGCTTTATCGTGCTTCGATTTTTCGATCGGGAAACCTTTGAAAAGGAAGAGATTTCAAGGAAGGATTATAAAACCACCTTCCAGGAAAAAATACAAAAGCTGGGTTATGGGGAAATTGAGTATCGGATTGTCCGGGAATGGGGTCCCGATCATGATAAGAGCTTTGAAGTGGAGATCAGGGTCGGAGGCCGAATCTTTGAAAAGGGCAAGGGGAAGACGAAAAAGGAAGCGGAACAGCAGGCGGCCCAAAACAGCATCCGAAAAATTGAACAGGGATAGAAAGGGGGGGAGGCTATGCATCTTAAAAGAGTGGAACTAAAGGGGTTTAAATCCTTCGCAAGTAAGATCACCATGAATTTGGAGACCGGGGTCACCGGTGTGGTAGGTCCCAACGGCAGCGGGAAAAGCAATATCTCCGACGGCATCAAATGGGTGCTGGGGGAACAGAGCGCGAAAACCCTTCGGGGCGCGAAAATGGAGGATGTGATCTTCTCCGGAACGGAAAAGCAAAAACCCCTGGGAATGGCAGAGGTTTCCCTGGTCCTGGACAATGAAGACGGCGGGATTCCCATCGATTTCTCCGAAGTGAAGGTAACCCGGAGAGCCTATCGATCCGGGGAAAACGAGTACTTAATCAATCAAAGTCCCTGTCGCCTGAAAGACGTACGGGAACTATTCATGGACACCGGCATCGGAAAGGACGGCTACTCCATTGTAGGGCAGGGAAAAATCGACGAAATCCTCAGCCATAAAGCCGAAGACCGCAGGAAGGTCATCGAGGAAGCCGTGGGAATTGTTAAATACAAAAGCCGAAAAGAGGAAGCCCAGCGAAAGCTTCGGGGCACCGAGGAAAACCTTCAGCGGCTGTCGGATATCCTAAAGGAACTGGAAAATCGCCTGGGACCGTTAAAAGAGCAAAAGGAAAAGGCGGAGAAGTACTTAGGGCTCTATGAATCCCTGAAGGAAGGGGAAGTACGGCATATTCTAAAGGAGATCTCGGAAATCGATGAAAAAGCCGGAAAGCTCAAGGAAGAAAAACAGAGACTGAAGGCAGAGCTCCGGGAAATCGAAGAAACCACCGAAGAAGAGGAAACAAAAATCCGCTCCCTGGAGGAAAAAATCCAAGGCTACCAAAAGACCCATGAACAAAAGGAGACAGCCTATTATCATAAAAAGGACCGGATCCAGGAGATGGAAGGGCTCATAAGAATGAACCAGGGAGAAGTGGAGCATTTAAAAGAGCGGGCCCGGGATCTGCAGGAAAGGATCCGTCAGGGAGAAAAGAGAAAAGAAGAGATCACCGGTGAACTTAACCGGGGAAAAGGGGAGATGGCAACCCTGCAGTCGAGGCTGTCTACCCTGGCCCAGGATTTAAACCGGGAAAGGACTCTTTATGATAAAAGCCATGCAAAGAATCTTAACCGGAAGGAAGACGTGGAAAAGGTCAAGGGGGAGATTATTGAAGATATGAACCGGTTGTCCGACTGGAAAGTGGATCTGGCCAATTTGGGAAGCCTGAAAAAATCCATGGACCAACGGAAAAATCAGATCGAAGCTCAGCTTGAAGAAAACCGGACCGCCCAAAAGGAAAAGCAGCAAAGGGCAACAGCCCTTCAAAGGAGTTTTGAAGACCGAAAGCAGCAGGAAGCTGAACACAGGGAAAAGAAAAAATCCCTGGAGAGGGCATTGGAACAGAAAGAAGAGGAAGGCCAAGCATATGGAAACAGCATCAAAGAAAAAGAGCGCCGGCTGGAGAACAAAAGGTCAAAAATCCAAATGCTCAGGAATCTGGAAGCCTCGAAGGAAGGTTTTCATCGAAGCGTCAAGGAGGTATTGAAACAGGGGAAACGAGATCCGGGTTTTGCCAAGGGCCTGTACGGAGCCGTGGCGGATCTTGTAAAGGTGCCCAGGGGTTATGAACTGGCCCTGGAAACCGCCCTGGGCTACGCCATGCAAAACCTGGTGGTAAAGGACGAAGAAAAGGGAAAAGAGCTGATACGGTACTGTAAAACCAACAAGCTCGGTCGAATTACCGTGCTGCCGAAGTCCACGGTTTCGGGTAAAAGTCTGCAGCCCCGGGAAAGAAAAATCATCGACGAAGAGCCCAAGGCCTCCGTTGCCCTGGATATGATTCAATACCCAAAGGAGTTGGAATCCGTTTTTTCCTCGTTGCTGGGCAAGGTCGTGATCCTGCCGGATCTGAATTACGGGGTTACCATGGCGAAGGCACTGAACCACCGGCTGAAAATTGTGACCCTGGAAGGGGATGTGATGAACCCCGGAGGCTCCATGACCGGCGGAAGCCAACAACAAAAAAGCCAGGGGCTTCTGGCTCGAAAGCGGGAACTGAAAAGCCTGCTACAGGAGGTCGGGACCGAGGAAAAGGCCCTGGAAAATCTCCGAAGGAAAGGGGAGGCCCTGAAACAGGAAATCCAAAGCCTTCGGGAGCAACGGCAAAAAAAGGAGGAAAACCTTCAACAGATCGCCATTGAAAAGGCAACCTTGAAGGAACAGCTGTCCCAGGAAAATCAGCGGGTAGAGGAAGCCCATGGAAAAATCCGGGAGCAGAATAAAGAGCTGATGCAGCTGAAGGATACGGAAGAGGAGTATAGCAAGGAATACGGGGTTCTGGAGGAAAAAATCAACAACCTGGAAGCCCGGCTGGGAAAAAACCGTTCCTATATTCAATCGGAGGAAAAGGATTTATTAGAGGAAGTGGATGAAATTGAAGGCCTGAAGGAGCGGATCCAGGAAATGCAGGTCCGAAAGGCTTCCATGGAAGAACAGATCAAAGCCCTGGAAAGCAAAATCCAGAGCCATAGGCAGGAGATGGAACGACAAAACCGGGGCATTGAAGAGAACAAAGAACTCATAGCCAAGGGAGAGCGGGAACGGGAAAGCATTGAAAGAAACATGGAAAGTCAGTCCCGGGAGACGGAACAGGAAAAAAGGGCCCTGGAGTCCTTGAAAAAAGAGGGCGAAGCCTGTAAGGAAAAAGAACAGAGAGCCCTGGAAAGCAAAAGGGAAATCGAAGAACACCTCAAAGAACACAGGGATCGGTTAAAGACCCGGGAAGAGGGATTGTATAAGCTGGAGTTAAAGGAGACGAAGCTCGAGGTGCAAAGAGAGAACCTGCACCAGGGTCTATGGGAAAAATACGAAATGAGCGATGCCCAGGGGCGGGAGTGGATTGCCTCAAAGAAAGGGTCCCTGACCCAGGGGGAGATCCAATCCCTAAAGGCTAAAATCAAGGCCCTGGGCCATGTGAACCTGGAAGCGGTGGAAGAGTACCGGGAAACCAAGGAGCGTTTTGACTTTTTAGATCAACAGCAAGGGGATCTTTTGGAGGCGAAAAAAAGCCTGAACCGTATCATCAAAGAGATGGAGAGCACCATGAAGACCCAGTTTCTTCAACAGCTAAAGGTGATTAAAGGGGAGTTTAACCAAACCTTCGCCCGGTTGTTCGGAGGCGGTAAGGCGGACCTGGTATTGGAGGACGAAACGGACCCCCTGGAGACGGGAATCACGATTTTGGCAAGACCTCCGGGGAAAAAGCTGCAAAGCCTCTCCTTGTTATCGGGAGGGGAACGGGCCTTAACCGCCATTGCCCTGCTTTTTGCCATATTAAAGATTAAGCCCAGCCCATTCTGTGTCCTCGATGAAATTGAAGCGGCCTTGGACGAAAGCAACGTCTACCGTTTTGCGGGATTTTTAAAGGAGCTGGCCGGGGATACCCAGTTTATTGTGGTAACCCACCGTAAGGGTACCATGGAGGCCGCGGACACCCTTTATGGAGTTACCATGGAAACCGAAGGAATTTCCAAGCTGGTCTCCGTGAAGATGAAGGATTATTTGGAAGAGGAAAAAGCCATGTAGGAGGGAATCGTATGCTGAAAAACCTGTTTAAGAAAAAGGAAGAGGAAAATAACGAAGAGGCAAATAACGAAGAAGCGAACAAGGAAGAGACAAACACCGAGGCCGCGGACACCGGGGCTGCCATCATCGAGGAAGAAGAACAGGACCCCAAAGAGGGAGCCGGACTGGGAGGTCTTTTCGGTAGATTAAAGGAAGGGCTGACCAAGACCAAAAAAGGGATTACCGACCGGGTGGACGACCTGGTCAAATCCTATACGAAGATTGATGAGGATCTGTTTGAGGAACTGGAAGAAATCCTAATCACCGCAGACCTGGGGGTAACCACCACCATGGAGATCATTGATCAGCTACGGGACAGGGTGCGGGAAAATAAAACCACGGATCCCATGGAAGTAAAGGGACTGTTAAAAGAACTGTTAACGGAAGCCCTGGAGGAAGTGGCGGATCCGAATCTCAATCTAAAGACCACCCCTTCCATTATCATGGTAGTTGGGGTCAACGGCGTGGGAAAGACCACCTCCATCGGAAAAATCGCCCATAAGTTAAAGGGCGAGGGAAAAAAGGTGCTGCTGGCGGCGGGGGATACCTTCCGGGCCGGTGCCATTGATCAGCTGAAGATCTGGGGGGAACGATCGGGGATCGATGTGATTTCCCACCAGGAGGGGTCGGATCCGGCGGCGGTGGTCTATGATGCCATTCAGGCGGCGAAATCCAGGAAAGTGGATGTACTGATCTGTGATACCGCCGGAAGGCTCCACAACAAGAAAAACCTGATGAATGAGTTGGGGAAGGTTTTTAAAATCGTCAATCGGGAATGCCAAGGGTTTTCCCGGGAGTCGTTGCTGGTGTTGGACGCCACTACGGGACAAAACGCCATACAACAGGCGAAAATTTTTAAAGAGGTGACGGACATCACCGGCCTGGTATTGACGAAACTGGACGGCACCGCCAAGGGGGGCATCGTGATCTCCGTAAGCAAGGAGCTGAAGGTCCCTGTAAAACTCATCGGCGTGGGAGAGAAGTTGGAGGATCTGCAAAGTTTTGAGCCCAACAAGTTCGTGGAGGCTCTCTTCGATTAAAAAAATCCGGCAACCTATTGACAGAAGCCACGGGATACGTTATACTTTCATCTGTAAAGCAAGTGAGCTTTACGGAAAGATAGGAAGATGCCCATGATTGAAAAAAAAGTGGAAGTGTCGGTGCTCTATGATTATTATCAGGAACTGCTGACCAAAACCCAACAAAATATTATCGAACTGTACTTTAACTACGACCTTTCCCTGTCGGAAATTGCCGAGGAAATCGGTATTTCCCGACAGGCGGTGTATGACCATATCAAACGAACGGAAAAACTCCTCTATGAATATGAACAGAAACTTCAAATGGTTCAAGGGGACAAGGAACGGCGACAAAAGGTTCAGGAAATCGTAAGGGAAACGAAAGGGCTTCAGGACCGGGAAAGGGACCCTGTACTTCGCAGGGCCTTGGAAAAAATCCGGGAGGGCCTGGAACAATTGTAAACAATAAAAACCCGAGGTGTTACTATGATATTTGAAGGATTAGCAGAAAAACTGCAAAATACCTTTAGTAAATTAAAGGGTAAGGGAAAACTGGATGAAAAAGACGTTAACGCTGCCATGAGGGAAGTGAAAATGGCTCTTTTGGAAGCCGACGTCAACTTTAAAGTGGTAAAGGACTTTATCAACCGGGTCAAAGAGCGGGCCGTAGGGGATGAAGTGTTGGAAAGCCTGACCCCGGGCCAGCATGTGATCAAAATCGTAAAAGACGAGCTGACCCATTTAATGGGAGAGACCCAAAGCAAAATCGATTTCAGCAACAAACCCCCCACGGTAATTATGATGGCGGGACTGCAGGGGGCGGGAAAAACCACCACCTGCGGAAAACTTGCGAAACTTTTGAAGAAGCAGGGAAAGCGACCCTTGCTGGTGGCCGGTGATATTTATCGTCCCGCGGCGATCAATCAGCTGGAAACCGTAGGCAAGCAGGTGGAAGTTCCGGTGTTTTCCATGGGAGACAAGGAAAAGCCGGTAACCATTGCTAAGGCAAGCATCGCCCATGCAGAAAAAAACGGCAACGATGTGGTGATCATCGATACCGCCGGAAGGCTTCATATTGATTCGAACCTTATGGATGAATTAAAGGAAATCGACGAACAGGTACAGCCCCATGAAAAATTACTGGTCCTGGATTCCATGACCGGCCAGGACGCCGTAAATGTGGCCAAGGAATTTAACGAAACCATCGAAATCAACGGAGTGATTCTGACCAAGCTGGACGGAGACACCCGGGGCGGGGCCGCTCTGTCCATTCGGGGCGTCGTCGATAAGCCCATTAAATTTGTGGGGATGGGAGAAAAGCTGGATGAACTGGAAGCCTTCCACCCCGACCGTATGGCCTCGAGAATTCTCGGCATGGGAGATATGCTGAGTCTGATTGAAAAAGCCGAAACCTCCTTTGACCAGAAAAAGGCCAAGGAGCTGGAAGAAAAACTGCGTTCCCAGCAGTTCACCTTCGATGATTTTCTCGATCAGCTCGAGCAGATCCGAAACATGGGACCCATCGGAGACATGCTGAATATGCTTCCGGGAGTCTCGGGCAAGCAAATGAAAAATCTGAATGTGGATGAAAAGGAACTGAACCATATTCAGGCAATTATTCAGTCCATGACCCGGGATGAAAGGACGAACCCCAGTATCATTAACGGCAGCAGAAGAAAACGCATCGCTGCAGGAAGCGGGACCTCGGTACAGCAGGTGAACAAACTGATCAAACAGTTTGAACAGACCCGGAAGATGATGAAGCAGTTCAGTGGCGGTGGAATGGATAAGCTAAAGAAAAAAGGCGGAAAGTTTAACATGCCTTTCTTTGGATAATAAATTTCAACAAATAAAGCATTGTAAGGAGGTGAAAAAACATGGCAGTAAAAATTCGATTAAAAAGAATGGGTGCGAAGAAAAGACCTTTCTATAGAATTGTAGTAGCCGATTCAAGATCTCCACGGGATGGACGATTCATTGAAGAGCTGGGATACTATAATCCGGTATCCACACCAAAGGAAATCAAAATCAATGGTGATAAGGCGAAGGAATGGTTAGGAAAAGGTGCACAACCTACAGACACGGTAAAACATTTGTTTAAAAACAACGGAATTGTATAGGTTTCCTCATAAGGAGGTACTAAAATGAGTCAATTAGTTGAAATGATCGCAAAAGCCTTAGTGGACCATCCGGACCGGGTAACGGTAAAGGAAGTGGAAAGCGACCGGTCGGTAACCCTTGAGCTTCGTGTTGCCCCCGAGGATATGGGGAAGGTTATCGGAAAACAGGGAAAGATCGCCAAGGCGATACGAAATGTGGTAAAGGCGGCTGCGGTTAAAGAAAACAAAAGAGTGGTTGTAGAAATTATGTAAGGATTAGGGCTTCCTAATCCTTTGTTTTTTTAAGGAAAATTATGGATTACGAGGTGTTACTATGGATAAAATTCGTATCGGTGAAATCATCAATGTTCATGGAATCAAAGGGGGACTGAAGGTCCGCCATCTAACCGACGATTTGGAACGCTTTTATGATCTGGATCATCTATACATAGAAGAACCTGAAACCAAGGAGATGCAGCCCTTTGATATAGATCGGGTCCGGATCCATAAAGGTTTTATCATTCTTTATCTGAAGGGTTATGACAACATCAACGAAGTGGAGCATCTGAAAAACCGTTCCCTGTATATTGATAAAAGTCAACGAAAAACCCTGGAGACGGACACCTATTTTATTCAGGACTTAATCGGTCTCGAAGTAAAAAGTGAAAAAGAAGGGCCTCTGGGAGTGCTGGAGGATGTGATACAGGCAGGCTCCAATGAAGTTTATGTAATCCGGGGCCCAAGGGGAGAAGTGATGATCCCTGCGGCCAAGGAGTTCATTAAGGAAGTGGATATTGAAAGGGGCACCATGACAGTGGTTTTAATTGAGGGGATGCTACCATGAAGATCCACGTAATGACCCTGT
>CAZTIJ010000009.1:0-25433 GCA_964613365.1 uncultured Clostridiaceae bacterium
TAACACTTGAAAGGGTGCAGGATCCAGGAAATATGGGTACAATTATCCGAACCGCCGAGGCTGCCGGAGCGGACATGATTTTAGTCACTAAGAACTCCACCGACCCCTATGGGGACAAAGCCTTACGATCCAGTATGGGGGCAATTTTTCTTATTCCAGTTATTGAAGTAGAGGGCATGGAGTGGGTCGCCCAATTAAAAAACAGAGGAATACGTCTTATTGCAACAGACTTATCCGCGAAGAAGCTCTATTCCGAAGTAGGGTATTGCGGTGGAATCAACTTAATCATCGGCAATGAAGGTCAAGGAATTTCTATGGACCTTCTAGAAGAAGCCGATGAGAAAGTTGTTATACCGATCTATGGAGACATTGAATCTCTCAATGCTTCCATTGCTTCGGGAATCTTACTATATAAGGCTCGTGAAAATCGCAGTAATTTATAAAATGAGATTCGGAGATTGTTCTTCCCTGAGGTATATGATATAATGTGATTTATAAAATTACAAAGAGAAATATATGATGATAGAGTCAATTAGGATTTGCACCGTAGTCAACAGAGAGAAGTGAATAGCTGAGAACACTTCGGCAAATCCGAAAATTCCCTCTTGAGTATCAAGGTTGAAATTACAGTAGGCCTTGACGGTAAGGCCGTTACCCTTTTAAGTGGCTGTAAACTGGTTTAGCTATATTCTAGTCGAACTGTTTAGTGCTATTAGGGTGGTAACGCGGAGAGTAACTTCGTCCCTTTCGTGGGACGGAGTTTTTTTGTTATCCATAAATATTAGATAGAAGAAGGGAGTAATACCATTGAGAGAGAAATTAGAATCAATCCAGAAAAAGGGAATTGAAGAAATTCAAAGTACTACGGATTTAAAAGAGCTGGAAACTTTGCGGGTAAAGTATCTTGGAAAGAAAGGTGAAATCACCCAAATTCTACGAGGTATGGGAAAGTTGCCGGCTGAAGAGCGTCCAGTTATTGGAGAGCTGGCAAATAAAGTACGAGAAAACATCACAGAAGAATTGACTAAAACAAAGGAAACCTTGAAAGCCCAAGCACTGGAGTAAAAGCTTCGAGAAGAATCCATCGATGTAACCATGCCCGGTAAAAAAACTCCATTGGGTAGCATTCATCCTTTGCGGCAAAGTATAGAGAACCTCGAGGAAATTTTTATTTCCATGGGTTTCAAAGTGGTGGAAGGACCTGAGATAGAAACAGTGGAGAATAATTTCGATGCATTAAATGCACCGAAAAACCATCCTTCCAGAGACCTAAGCGACACTTTTTACATTACGGAAGATTTAGTCCTTCGAACTCAGACGTCACCGGTTCAAATTCGTGTAATGAAGGACTCACAGCCTCCGATAAGAATCATTTCACCGGGAAGGTGCTTTCGAAACGATACACCGGACGCTACCCATTCACCGATGTTTCATCAATTGGAAGGTTTGGTTATTGACAAAAATATAACTCTGGGAGATTTAAAAGGCACCTTGGAAATTTTTGCGAAAAGATTTTTCGGATCCCATACTAAAACGAAGTTCCGGCCACATCATTTTCCTTTTACGGAGCCTAGTGCCGAAATGGATATTACTTGTTTCAAGTGCGGAGGGGTAGGATGCAGTATGTGTAAGGGAAGTGGATGGATCGAATTGTTAGGAGCCGGTATGGTGCACCCGAATGTATTAGAATACTGCGGAATCGACTCGGAAAAATACAGCGGATTCGCTTTTGGCATGGGAATTGATCGAATAACCATGGCGAAACATGACATTGATGATATTCGTCTGTTCTTTGAGAATGACCAACGATTTCTACAACAGTTTCGCTAACAAGGAAATCTAAATCCGTAAAATAGAATGTTAGGGGCATGAAAAATAATGAAACTTAAGGAGGCCGTATAATGCTGGGACCTAAAAATTGGTTAGGAAAATATGTGAATATTAATGTGAATGCACTTGAACTGAGAGATCATATGACAATGTCCGGTTCTAATGTGGAAGATATTCGTAATTTATCAAAGAACTTTGAAGGAGTGGTTGTGGGAAGAGTGGAAGAAATTAAACCCCATGAAAATGCAGATAAGTTGGTTGTGGTCACTGCAAATGTGGGGAAAAGAAATATACAAATTGTAACAGGGGCTAAGAACTTTAAGGAAAAAGATTGTATTCCCGTCGCCTTAGAAGGAGCCAAACTTGCAGATGAACGGGTAATTGAAAAAGGAGAACTGCGGGGTGAAATTTCGGAAGGTATGATGTGTTCCCATGAGGAACTGGGTTTTTCCAAGAATCTTATACCGGAAAATATGAAAGACGGACTATGGATTTTACAGAAAAGTTATGAACCGGGAACTCCCTTTGAGGAGGCTTTGGATCTCAATGATGATGTTTTGGAATTCGAAATCACTCCCAATCGCCCGGATTGCTTGAATATGATCGGAATCGCCAGAGAGATTTCCGCTACCTTGGGGACCGAGATGTATTACCCGAAAATCAAACTTTCTGAAGAAATAAAAAAAACAGAAGATGAAATATCTATAGACATTGAAGACCCGAAAGGCTGTCACCGCTATATCGGTAAAGTTCTCAAAGGCATCAAGGTAGAACCGTCACCGGATTGGCTACAGTCGTTATTAATGAAAGCAGGGGTACGTCCGATCAACAATATTGTAGATGCCACCAATTACGTTATGTTAGAATACGGACAGCCTCTTCATGCTTTTGATCTAGATAAAATACCGGGTAAAAATATAGTCGTCAAAAAAGCTGAGGAAAACAGTATTTTTAAAACCTTAGATGGCAATGAACGAAAGCTCAACTCAAAGACCACCATGATTACTGATGGCAACAAACCCTTAGCAATCGCAGGGATAATGGGCGGTTTGGAATCAGAGGTTGATGAGAACACCACAGAAATCCTTTTGGAATCCGCCATTTTTGAAGCCGATGGAATACGTGAAACCAGTAAGCGCTTGAATCTCCGCACGGAAGCTTCCAGTCGTTACGAAAAAGGGGTGGACAAAGAGGTGGCATTAACAGCCATTAACCGGGTTAGTCAGCTTATTCAAACCCTAACAAACTGTGAGATCTATAAAGATGTTGTAGACATATATCCAGTGCCCTTTAAGGAAGTTTCTGTCGAGCTTCGGGTCTCCCGAGTGAACCAATTACTTGGCACAAACTTTACTGGTGAAGAGATCGAAGGCATATTAAATAGTTTAGAAGTAAAGGTTATCAACAACAATAAAACATTATTGGTAACACCGCCAAGTTTTCGGAGCGATCTAGTAAAAGAGGTGGATTATATTGAGGAAGTAGCTAGAATCTTTGGTTATGATCAAATACCATCCACTATGCCTGAGGCCACCATAACCCTAGGAGGCATTAATCCCTCTACCAAGGTGGAAAACCTACTCAAAAATTCCCTAACTGCCCAAGGGCTGTATGAAGTGTTAACCTACTCTTTTGTGAGCCCTAAAAGCATATCAAAACTCGGTATTCCCAAGGGACGTCCGCTACAAAACACCATCTTGCTTAAAAATCCCTTAGGTGAGGAAACCAGCGCTATGAGAACTACTCTGATGCCTAGTATGTTAGAAGTATTGGGACGCAACTATAAAAAGGGAAATCCAACAATGAAAGCCTTTGAAATCGGAAGAACTTTTTGGGAAAATCCATCGGAGGAAATGCCTTTGGAAAAATCCAAACTTGTAATCGGAAGTTACGGAGCGCAGGAAGACTTTTATAGTATAAAAGGGAACATTGAAGAAATGTTAACAGGCATAAAGATCAATACGTTAGATTTTGTCAAAGAGCCTTACCACAGTACTTTTCACCCCGGTCGCTGTGCAAATATTTACACAAAGGGAAAACTGCTGGGAACCTTTGGAGAAGTCCATCCTAAGATAGCCGGGAATTATGGAATTGAAGAACGTTGTTATTTAGCGGAGGTGGATTTTGAAGAAATTCTGGAACAAGCACAGTTAGAAAAGAAGTACCGACCCCTGCCTAAATATCCCTCCATCCTTCGAGACATTGCTATTGTCGTGCCGGATGATACAGAAATTGCCAAAATCGAGAAGATTTTCGAACCCTATCTAGAGGGTATTTTAGAAAGCTACCACCTTTTTGATGTTTACCAAGGTGACCAAATTGAAAAAGGATCAAAAAGCATTGCTTATTCCTTAGTTTATCGAGACTTTAATAAGACGCTAAAGGAAAAAGAAGTTAACAAGGTTCACGAACGGGTATTAAAAGATCTTGAGGAAAAAGTGGGGGCGAGTTTGAGATAGGTTGAAGTATTGTGTTATAATGTTTTAAACCAGTATTTCATTTTATTAGAGGGGTTGATGGATTAGTGGATAAAAGAAATAAGGTGTTAATTAAAATCAACGGACAGGAATACCCCATTGTAGGTTATGAACCTAAGGATTATTTGTTGAAGGTCGGCAATTATGTAGACGAAAAAATGGAGGAAATCCGTGGGTCGAATCAGCGCTTGAGCACATCCATGATTGCAGTGTTAACAAGTATAAATATGGCGGATGAACTATTGAAATTAGAAGAACAATTAGAAAAGGAACAAGGGAGATATGAAGAGCCTCTTCGTAAGTTCGAAGAGATGAAAAACAAATATAAAGATTTGGAATCCTCTCTTAACAACCTTGAACAGCAAAATCAGGAATTAAAACGACAGAACGGTAATCTTGAAAAATACAAAGAAAAGTATGAGACGGAAACCTTGGAGTTAAAGGAGGAAGTGAAAAACCGAAAGGAAGAAAACAAAAAAGCGGAAGACATTATTAATGAGCTGCAAAACAAACTTTTTGAGAATCAGATCAAGTTGGTTCAAGCTAGAAAACAATTGGAAAAATATCAAAAGGACTCTTGATGTATTTTGGACTACCAATTGACATGAGGTCTGTTTGTTGGGCATATTCTTACTTGTTGTTAAACAGCAATCTATCCACTTTTTTAAAGAGGAAAAACCATATTATAAAAGGAGTAGACCTATGAAATATTCAAAGAAGCCATTGATTCATGGATTAATATTTGCAGTTGTCGCCACGGCTTTCTTATATATTGTCAACGGAGAGTTTTCTATTGCCGGGATTATCGGAGGACTCGTCTGGGTCTTCAGTGCTTTGGTGATTCCTGTTAAAGAAAAAGAGTGATTTTTTTATGCTAAGGAAAGAATAGGGGTGAAAGGTTGAAAATTTTGACACCGCACTATTATTACGATTCTATTTTTGATATAGACTTAGATAAACTTAAACAGCTAGGTATACAGGGGTTAATCATTGATATTGACAACACTCTTGTGGGTTGGGATACTCAGCTTCCTACCTCAGCGGTGGTAGATTGGCTAGAAGAATTATCAAAGAGGGGCTTTCGTATATGTTTGGTATCCAACAATAATAAAAAACGAGTAATGTTTTTTGCCAAAGAGCTAAACCTCCCCTTTATTTACCAAGCAAGAAAACCGATGAAACGGAACTTCTGGGGAGCAATAAAACTTCTGGGAACCACAGTGAACACCACAGCAGTCATTGGCGATCAAATTTTTACCGATGTTCTCGGTGGCAATCGTCTACAACTCACCACAATTCTAATAAAACCAATTAAAAGCAAGGAGTTTTGGTGGACGAACCTTGTTAGGAAAATTGAACGTCATGTTTTAAAGAAAGTGATTAAATAATTAATAGGGACATTATTGTCCGAATTTATCAACTGGCTATTTCTTAGCCAGTTTTTTTATTAAAAACAAGAATGAAATAATTCAAAAAATTTCTAAAAAATAGAGGAATTTTTATATTTTTGTCGAATACTAACATTAATATATCGTATCGAAGTATAAAAAAGGGGGCCGGAGTAAATGAATCCATTGTTCAATAAAATTATAATACCCCAGGACATTGAAAATGAACTCAATTTCGAAACCATGACAGAAGTTGAAATGCTTGAAACTTTATTAAAGCATGAACCGAAATTAGAAGTGCCCTTATCCAAAAACTTAGCCCACCATTCTCAGATTCCTTTCCTTCGTCTAGAAGGAAAAACAATACACGAAGAGTCTTTTTGTGGTATGCCGGAAGGACTATTAAAACTACATAAGATGATCCCCTTTGCCAAGAACAAAAAAGATCTTCATGTAGCCTTTGAAAATCCATATCCAACGATGCAATACGAAGATTTAAACCTATATCACAGCGGAAGAATAATTCCCTACATAGCTACAGGGAGCGAAATAATGCAACGGATTGAAAAGCATTACAGAAAAGATGCTATTGAAAAATTATCTCCTAAAGTCGAAGATACGTATCAAGACGCTGAAAATGAACACGGGAACGATCCGACGGTACGCTTGGTTCATTCTTTTATTAGTAAAGGTATTGAAGAAGGTTCCAGCGATATCCATATAGAACCTAAGGAAGATCAATTCGTCATTCGCTTTCGTATCAATGGGGACCTTATTGAGTACGATCGTTTGGAAATCCATGCTCTATCAAAAATAGTCTCGCGAATAAAGGTGCTGGGAAATATAGAAACCATCGACACACGAAAATGTCAGGACGGCAAATTTGAGTTTCTCTTTGGAAAAGAAGAAAAACAAAAGATTGATATACGAGTATCCGTCATTCCTACGATTTTTGGTGAAAAGATGGTATTGAGAATTTTAAATCGTCATGGTACCTCCTTACATTTGGAACAATTAGGTTTTTCAAAAGACCAATTAAAACAAATTAAAAACCTGTTGAAGTACAGCAGTGGAATGGTTCTTTGTTGTGGTCCCACAGGCAGTGGTAAATCCACCACTCTTTACTCAATGATTGAAGGGGTGAATCACCAAAACCTCAACGTCACTTCCATCGAAGACCCAGTGGAGTATAAAATACCTTCGATTAACCAAATTCTTGTTAATGAAAGAGCTCATATTACTTTTGCAAACACTCTTAAATATGTACTTCGTCAAGATCCCGATGTCATCATGATTGGTGAAATTAGAGATAAAGAAACTGTTGATTTAGCCATTCGTGCTTCCATAACAGGACATTTGGTTTTAAGCACTCTTCATACGAAAAATGCTGTTTCCACCATCGCCCGACTATTGGATATGGGCGTGGAAGCCGAATACATTAATGCTGCTCTAGTAGGGGTTATTGCTCAACGTTTGGTAAAGAAAATCTGCTCAAACTGTAAAACTCCTTACCTTCCTACGAAGGAAGAATCCTTGATGTTTACTGAAACAGAAAAAAACCGGCTCTATTATGGAAGGGGCTGTGAACATTGTAACTATACCGGTTCTCAAGAACGTTTGCTGGTTTCAGAGGTTTTGGTTTTAAATGACTCTGTGAAGGGTCTGATTTCCAAAGGACTTGAACAGGAACAATTTAAAAAGGAGATAGAGAAAATTCACAACGATACCCTGCGAGCAAATTGTAGAATTTTCTTGTTACAAGGACTGATCTCCTTAGAGGAGTTCAAACAGTTTTTATTTTTGGACAAATAATAACCAAAGGAGGGAGCCATGGAAGTATACAAATACACTATACAAAATGTTGCCGGTCAAATAACTCGAGGAGAAATTCAAGGACATAATAAAGATGATGCCATATCTCGTTTGTTAAAAGAAGGTTATACAATCTTAAGGCTCAAAAGAAAATACATAAACCTAGTGGACAAACCCTTATACCAATCCTATTCAAGTAAAATTAGAATGTTAATAGTGATGGTCAATCAGCTAAATGTTATGACCTCCTCTGGTCTAACCCTGGTGAATTCCGTTCATTCCATGGCAGAGCACACCGACGATCGGAGGATGAAGAAAATCTTAAATAATTTATACTTCAACCTATACTACGGCAATTCAATGCAGGATAGTTTAGATCCGAAGGTGTTCCCGAAGTTTTTTATTCATATAATCGGCATTGGAGAAACCAGCGGTAATTTAGAGGAGGCCTTAAGCTCTCTTTCTCTTTATTATTCCAAAGATTTGGCCTTTTACCATAAAATTAAAAATATATTGGCCTATCCTTTTATTTTACTACTTACTTCTATTATCACATTACTATTTACGACTAATTTTCTTGTGCCCAATTTCATAGTTTTTTTGGAAGATGGAATGAGTTCCTTACCATGGTATTCCAGAGTATTGTTAGGCTTCTCTGCATCGCTACAAAATTTATGGTCTATAATACTTATATTGATTTTAACAAGCTTATTGTTATTAATTAAACGTTCACACTGGATTATAGGTAATACATACGTATCTTTGATCCAATTAAACTTTCCGATTGTAGGAAAGTTGAAGATCAAAAGAACCTTATTGAAATTTTTTAAGAACCTTGAAGTAATTCTTAGTAGTGGTTCCAACCTTTCCCACGGTATCAATTTTTTATTACAGCAACATAACTGTCCAGTATTTCGAAAAACCCTATACAATATTCAATCCGAAATAACTAAAGGCGGAAAATTCTCAGAAGCTTTGAGCCTTGAAAAAAACTATTTTTCCCCATTGATTGTAAACATGGTCGCTGCCGGTGAGAAGTCCGGGAATTTGAATTTTGTTTTAGGAAATATCACAGAATATTTGCAAGAAGATCTAGATCACAAAACAAAAAGGTTTGTCGCCCTCTTAGAGCCCGGCTTAATCGTTTTAATGTCTCTGTTTGTGGGAGGGATATTAATTTCCATTATGATTCCGCTATTTAGTTCCTATGGGTTTATGGTCTAAAAATAAACGAAGGAGATTGTTATGGGAAATAATAAAGGATTTACCCTTATTGAGTTGATTACGGTTATGGCCATATTGACCATTCTAATGGGAATTGCCGTGCCGAAAACTTTCCATATCCGCGAAAATGCTGCATTGAGCGTAGATGTAAATAATGGAAAATTGATAAAAAACAGCATAGATATTTACTATAATGTTTATACGGACTGGCCGACATCTTTAAGTTGTATTGTAGGTCAAGGCAAATATCTTTCAACACTTCCCGTTCCTCAAAGTCGCAAGGGAGAGTTTTTAATAGGGGATGACGGGAGGGTGCAAGTATTAACTGACAATGAAGTTTATTGGTGCAGCAATGGAACTTTAGTTCCTATCAAGCTTGAAAATAGACTGAATTAGGAGGTGCTTTATGGAAAAGATCTATAGTTTGAGTTTTTACGAAGACAGACTGAAATACATTATACTACATAAAAATAAGGCTTCCTGGGCATTGCTAAATCATGGAGAAATTCCTCTGAAAGAAGGCTGTCCCAACAATTATACTCCCATGTGGAAAGAAGGACAGCAAAAGCTTTTCCAAAGGACAAGACTGAGAAGAAACCATGGATTTATAACGTTCGAAGGGCACCATACCTATTTGAATATGAGGAAAATCACTACTCTTAGAAAAATAAACCCTCGAGAGATTATACGTTACAATTATGAGAACCTATTGCCGATTCTTTTTGATAAAGACCGTTTCTTCTTGGAGTATGATATCGAGCATTTTTCGGACAACTCTACGGAAATATCGTTTATGGGAACACCCCAAGATAGGAAGAGAGCAATGGATCGGTTGGTCAATGAAATGAATATAAAGCCAATGTCTGTAAAACCGATCTATAAGTACTTTGGTGATTTATTAAAGCTTCATCCCTCCTTACGAGGAAACCGGGAGTATGCCCTATATATTGATTCTTCAAATGCTTTTATAAATTTTGTACTTATCCGTAAAGGGAATCCCATCAGTAAACGTACCCTTGAAATCAATGGACAACTGGGGTTAAACATAAAGAATTACTTCTATTCCTTGGACCATTATTCATCCGTTTCAGACTTCACGATGTATATATCCAACACAGATCCGAAGATAGAAACCCTATTGCGAAATCTCATACCCCAAAACTTATATACTTCCGCTCAAAGGGTCCATGAATTACTTGCCGAATCACTGGGTTTTATTCAAGCAGCGCAGGAACAGTATCTTAATTATCAGCACTGCTTTTTATCCCTTGGGAGGGTGATGCCTATTGAAGCTTGGAAAAGAAAAAGTAAAGCTTGAAAAGATAAAAAGCGCCAACATATTTGTAACTTCTCTGTCGTGGATCTTAGAAAGAGCACACCCAGAGGGCAGTAAAGAGAATGAAGGACTCACCCTAGTGGAAGTAGTCCTAGTGTTAAGTATTATGGCACTTTTACTGGCGTTAGTGGTACCGAATAACAATGGAATCAACGAAGACTTATTGCTTTATCAGACTACGGTGGAAATTGAAAGTGCTTTGAAGCTTGCACGTCACTTAAGTGTAGATGAGTCCACAACTTACAGGGTGGATATCAATGACCAAACCCTTAGCATAAGACAATATTTGCATAATACAACACCTATATTCACGATGTCTATCCCAGAGTCGATTGACGTGAGGGTAACAACTACGAACGTTATATATTTTAATCGAAACGGAGGAAGCAGTTACCATCGAATACTAATTAAGAATCAGAAACAGGAACAATATATTATTCAGACCGCCATAGGCTCTGGCAGAATTTATATAAGTAGGTGATGGCTATGAAAAACACCAAGGGTTTCACATTATTGGAGGTCATAATGGCCTTGGGTATAATGAGTATCGTTATGGTTTTTCTGATCAATGGCATATACTATATAGAAAATCACTCCAATGAAAATCAACATACCGCAGAAATGAGTAAAGTTTTACAAAGCAATATGGAGATGATTTTATCCCGAAATAAAAGTCCCGTCAATGAATCCTATTATTATCAAGACTACTTCGTTAAAGTAACCATTGACCCCTTTGATCATACAGACCTATTACAAATTTCCTTATCGATCAAAAACTCTCAAAACAAAGTAATCAGTGCTATAGTACTTTATGATCCGGGAAATGATTGGGAAAATCCGTAAAAGAGATGGAGGTCAAGGCAATGGCAATAAGAGAAAAACTGGATCGTCAAGGATTTACACTATTGGAACTGATGTTGACGTTGCTATTATGCTCCTTTCTTGTATTAACTTATACCACCATGGTAGCAAAATCTTTAAAATACTGGCAGTACCACATAGAACAGGTGCGAATCCATGAGAACTTGCACTACGCATTGCATTATGTTGAAAAAAATCTTCGACAGTTCAATCAACAAGAAATTAATTATGTTTCAGAGATAAAGCAAATCAAAGGCGAAAACTCCCAAGGAGAACCGAGTTATATGGACTTTAGAGGAGATATACTTCACAACAGGAACACTTACTTATACTATCAAAAAGGCAAGCGACAGATACATATCAATCGCAATAGAGAACATAATGTCCTCGCGCGGAATATTGATCAGCTGGATATAGAAGAAATTGTATCTGGCAGCCTTATAAAAGTATCTATAGGCACTGTTGATACTCAGGGAGAAAAACATGTACTGGAATCAAAAATACGAATAAATCCAAGGAGGTAACATGAATAGTTTTAATAATAATGGTTATGCAACCCTTTTAACCCTTATTATCATTGGGATCCTCAGCATGACTATATTTGGGGTTATGAATATTCATAGGCTCAATCATAAAGTGATCCGTTCTAATGAAAGCAGTGTTAAAGCCTATTATCTAGGTGAATCCGGGATTATTTTATTAAAAAAAGAAGTGGATACCGCCTTTGAAACGTTTATGGAGGAGTATATATTAATGCTGGAATCCCTAGAAATAGCAACAGTGCAGGGAGATGACGATAATAATTTTGATCAAAAAAATATAGAGGGTTTTAAAGACTTTGCTCTAAGGCAAGATGAAATCATGCAGCTTCAGAGAGTACAACGAAAAGAAAATGTTTTCGAACTCTATACAGAGCCGCATGGCTGGCGATTGGAGACGGTTTTTGAAGAGGATAGAATACTTTTATATGCCACGGGACATTATCGAAAAGCACGGAAAAGAATTATTTCAATAATTACTTACCCTGATGTCCGAAAGGTGAAAAAGACGGGTGACGAAAATGAATACCATTATCTACCTTCGGAAATTTTATTTTATTATCAAGGTTATGAGGGTGACGAAATCGAATAATTAGCCTTTGATTAACTGTTCAAACCTCTGGGTTTATGGTATGATAATTGTATTATGATTTTATCAATAGGAGGGACAGATATATGACAGAAGTTAAGAAAATACGTAAGATGCTGGCAGAAAAAGAACTAGAGGGAATTTTAATTTTCAACCCCGAAAACCGTCAATATGTCTCCGGTTTTACAGGAAGTGCGGGGTATGTTCTCATATCCGAAAAAAGCCAGATCTTTATGACGGACTTCCGTTACATAGAGCAGGCGAAAGAGGAGACCGATGGTTTTGAAATTCATGAGATCAGCCGAGACAAACCTGTTACGGATATCATAAAAGGTTTTAATTTTAAAAGCCTTGGGATTGAAGACGACTATATTACCTATGAACAGTTTTTAAATTTCAATGAAAAGTTGGAAAACACTGAGTTGGTACCCTTGAAAAGAGCCTTAATCCAATTGCGATCGATAAAGTCTGAAGAAGAGGTTTGCAAAATTGAACAGGCCGCAAAAATTACGGACAATGCTTATGATTATATTCTTAAGAAAATTCAACCGGGGCTTCGGGAGATTGACATCGCTTTGGACCTAGAACATTTTATGAAAACCCAGGGAGCATCGAAAGTAAGTTTTGATATTATTGTCGCGTCCGGTCACCGTTCTGCCTTGCCCCATGGAGTCGCCTCGGAGAAGACCTTGGAAAAAGGAGATATGGTAACCATTGATTTTGGCTGTGTATATCAGGGGTATTGTTCCGACATGACTCGAAGTTTTATCCTTGGTAGAGCCACAGAAAAACAAAAAGAGGTATACGATACGGTTCTAGAAGCTCAAAAAACCGCTTTAGAGGCAGTGAAACCAGGAAAAACCGGTAAAGAATTGGATGAAACTGCACGGAAAATTATAACCGATAAAGGCTATGGCAAATATTTCGGACATGGATTAGGGCATGGAGTCGGACTGGAGGTTCATGAACTGCCACACGTAAATCATTTAGGTGATAAAGCCATGGAAGCCGGGATGGTCATCACCATTGAGCCCGGCGTATACATCCCCGAATTTGGAGGGGTTCGAATTGAAGACCTACTCGCGGTTACTGAAGAGGGTTATCGGGTTCTTTCTAAAACACCAAAAGATTTAATCGAAATACCTTGTTAGAATTTATGAAAAAGACTCATTTAAGACCAATTAAATTATTTGTTCAAGTTCAATCGAATATTTGAAACAACAGACAAAATACAATAAAATGAAACTAAACGGAGGTATAGAAAATGATTTCAGCAGGAGAATTTCGAAAGGGAGTTACTTTTGAAATGAACGGAGAACCCTATGTAGTCTTGGATTTTCAACATGTTAAACCAGGGAAAGGTGCCGCTTTCGTCCGTACAAAGTATAAAAATTTAGTTACCGGTGCCACTAAGGAAGGGGCCTTTAATCCAAATGATAAATATCCTAGAGCCCATATCGAGTCCAAAGAAATGCAGTATTTATACAGTGACGGAGATTTATATTATTTCATGGACAATGAAACCTATGAACAAATCCCTTTAACCAAAGAAGATGTTGAGGATGCTATAAAATTCTTAAAAGAAAACGACAGCGCCAGTGTTAAGTTTTATCAAGGAAAAGTCTTTCAAGTTGAAGCGCCTAATTTTGTAGAATTATCCGTTGTGGAAACTGAGCCCGGTGTAAAAGGGGATACCGCATCCAACGTAACCAAAAGCGCTAAACTAGAAACCGGCGCCACGATCCAAGTGCCCCTTTTTGTTAACGAAGGTGATGTTGTGAAGGTAGATACCCGTACAGGCACTTATATTTCAAGAATATAGGCTGTAATGATTTAAAATATAAAAAATTAAAGGAGGCTATAACCATGGAACACTTATATGAAAAGGTAGCATATTTACGAGGCTTAGCTGAAGGCATGGAACTAAGCGAAGGCTCAAAAGAAGGAAAAATATTGGTACAAATCATTGAAACCTTAGAAGAATTCACGGATGCCATTGTAGAATTAGATGAAAATCAACTGGAACTTACAGATTATGTCGAAACCCTGGATGAAGATCTAGAGGATGTTGAAGATGAACTGTTCGAAGATGCATTAGATCCCCTTGAAGTTCAATGCCCACAGTGTAAAGAAATGATCTTAATAGATGATGAGGATTTATTCGATGAGGAGAACCTTCGGTGCCCAGAGTGCGACGAAGATGTGGAAATTGAGGAATCGGAAGATAACTAAAAACATGACTTGAAAAGTTCAATGTGAAAACATTGGACTTTCCTCTTTTTGAGTATTCTTTTCGAAGGGCTTTCGGGGCTGGAGAAGAAAGAATGGAGTTATTGTAAATCCAAAACCTCTTTGCTATAATTGAAGAAGTAGAAATCAAGCATCAGATTGGAGGACATGGATGATTAGTTGGAAAGTTGATAATGGAAACGTATTTATTTACGATGAAGTTTTAAAAACCATCATTGCCGCTTCCGCCGAAGAAATCAAAGGGGTCGTCGGGATGAGTCCAGGTTTTATGGAAGAGATCATTGAAGGGTTGGGTAAAAAGAACTATTCAAAGGGGATTAAAATTAGTTATAAAAATCAGCAAATGATCATTGATTTATATGTTATTATAGAATATGGGACAAAAATCCCCGACTTATCTTGGGATATTCAGCAAAATGTACGACGGTCCGTAGAAAAAATTCTAAACATAAAAACCAGTAAAGTAAATATAAATATTCAGGGGGTTCTTTTCCCTAAATGATGTCGAAGCAAAACAACAATGATAGAAATACAGATATAAGGAGGTACTTGATGAGCAGAAGAAACGCACGGGAGCTCTGTATGAAAGTATTATATGAAATGGAGATAAAACACGATTTTGACCGAAGCATTTTAATGGATAATGAAGAATACAAGCTTATTAAAACAGATAGGGACAATTATATGGAAGATGTAATTGATCATTTCATTGAAAATCAGGCAATCGTGGATGAAACCTTGGAAAATCATTTAACCGACTGGAAGTTAAATCGAATTTCTAAGGTCGATTTATCCATTCTTCGGGTAGCAGCAGTGGAAATTCTTTTCATCTCAGGTATAGATAGTAATGTGTCTATTAATGAGGCTATAGAAATCACGAAGGCCTATAGTGAAGATAAATCAGCAAAGTACATCAATGGAGTCCTGGACTCCATAGCATCAAAAAACGCAGGTGCTTAGTTCATCAATGCACCAGTGCTAAAGGCGGTTAAGATATATGGAAATCAGAAGTTTATCCGTATCTGAGGTAAATCGTTATATTAGTCGGTTGTTGACCAGCGATCCCATTCTTTATAATATAAAAGTACAGGGGGAGTTATCCAACCTTCGGTATCATCAAAATGGCCATGTGTTTTTCACCTTAAAGGACGAGGTTTCAAATTTAAAAGGCATGATGTTCTATGAAGATGTTGCCATGTTAAATACCCCTTTAAAAGAAGGATTACAAGTAGTGATCAAAGGTTCCATTACAGCTTATGAAAAAAACGGTACTTATCAACTGAAAGCTTCAAGTATACAGGTAGATGGGTTAGGTTTGTTATACGAGGAATTTATTAAACTTAAAACCGATTTAGAAAAAAAGGGATATTTTAGGGACGAGGCTAAGGCAAACCTCCCCTATTTACCGAAAAATATCGGAGTGGTAACCTCTAAAAGCGGGGCAGCAATTCACGATATTGTCTCGATTGTTCACCGGAGAAACCCGGGAACAAGAGTAACCTTATATCCAGCATTGGTACAAGGGCCCCATGCTAGCCAATCGATCAAAGAGGGTATTGAGTTTTTCAACGCTAACGACAGCAATACAAAGGTGGATGTTATAATCGTAGGTCGAGGAGGAGGAGCCTTAGAAGAGCTATGGGCCTTTAATGAGTTAGAGGTAGTAGAAGCTATTCGTCAGAGCAAAGTCCCTATTGTGTCTGCCGTAGGACATGAATCGGATTACACTTTAGCGGATTATGTTGCGGACTATCGTGCAGCAACACCCTCTATGGCGGCAGAAATTCTGATCCCCGACATAATGGAGTTAGCTGAAAAACTAAAACTGAAGAAACAGTCTTTGGAATATACTTTGATGAGCAAATTACACACAGAAAAAAACCGTCTGAGCTTCTTGAAAAATCGCTTAGTTTTTTACTCGCCTGAGAGAATCATTCATAGAGAAAAAGAAAAGCTAACCTACGCAAAAAAAAGATTTCTAAAAGCCGTCAAAGAGGATATGAAGGCCTGTAAAACCGCTCAACACAACATGCATATTCAGTTGAATAGCCTAAATCCTTATACGCCCCTACATCGTGGGTATGCCTTAGTTCAGAATATTAATCATGAAGTACAAACGAATAGCGATCACCTCAAATTAGATGAAGAGTTACTAATCACTTTTCGAAATGGAAAAGTTAAAGTGAAAATTACAGAAATCCTAGGTAAGGAGGGTTAAAAATGAATTCTCCCAACAAAGAGTCTGGCTATGAACAAACCGTAAAAAGGTTGGAAGAAGTTATCAAAGCCTTGGAAAATGAAAATTTGGATCTTGATCAGAGTATGAAGCTATATGAAGAAGGGGCTGAGCTTTATCAAAAAGCGCGTAAGATGTTATCTTCTCGAGAAGAAAAAGCATTGGAAATCATTAATCTTCTAGAAGACAGGCCAGCCCAGGTAAGCATCGAAGATTTAAAGGAGGAGTAAATCTCATGAAGGAAGTATTAAAGGAGTATAATCAATTAGTAGACAATGAACTGAGCGATCATTTGAAAGAACAGGATCAGAACAGTCGCTTAATATACGAATCTATGCAGTATAGTATTTTTGCCGGTGGTAAGAGACTAAGACCGGTCCTATTAATGGCAACCCATAAACTATTTTCTAAAGATCTCTCCAAAGCGCTTCCTTTTGCCGCCGCTATTGAAATGATTCATACTTATTCTTTAATCCATGATGATTTGCCGGCTATGGATGATGACGATTACCGAAGAGGAAAGCTTACAAATCACAAAGTATTCGGAGAAGGAATGGCGGTTCTTGCCGGAGACGGGCTGCTAAATAAAGCCTACGAAGTAATGTTACGGGAAGTTGTTGAGTCTTCGAACCCTTTGGTTGCAGGGAAGGCCGCTAAAACCATTAGTGATGCAGCCGGTGTGAGGGGGATGATCGGGGGCCAAGTTGCTGATATCTTGTCTGAAAATCGTGAGATTTCAGCTAAGGAACTGGATTACATTCATGCTCACAAAACCGGAGCTTTGATTGAAGCTGCTATGGTATCCGGAGCAATTCTATCCGGAGCGGAACAAAAGGATATTGAAAATATGGGACAGGTGGGAAGAAATCTCGGGTTAGCTTTTCAAATTAAAGACGACATCTTAGACATTGTAGGGGATGAAAAGCAACTGGGTAAGCAGGTAGGCAGTGATGTGGCAAAGGAAAAGTCCACCTATCCGAAATTATATGGACTGGAGGCTTGTAAAAAAATGATTCAAGAGTTAACAGAGGAATCAAATATAATCCTGGATCAGTATTTACCTAATTCCGGTTTTCTTAAGGAATTAAATAATTATCTGATGGATCGTGAGAATTAACAAAATGAGGAGGAAGCTTTGTGGAGTTTGTAGATTCATTGTTCTCAAATGAATATTTGATTGTTGCATTTATAGCATGGTTTATTGCCCAATCCATCAAAGTATTACACACATTAATTAGAGATCGACACTTTAACTTATCTCGATTCGTGGGATCCGGAGGTATGCCAAGCTCTCACTCTTCTTTTGTTATGGGGCTTACCACCACCATAGGAATTAACCATGGGTGGGACTCAGCTACATTTGCTGTTTCTTTAGTGTTTTCCCTTGTGGTCATGTATGATGCTGCGGGAGTACGTAGAGCCGTAGGAAAACAAGCGATTATCATGAATAAAATCATAGATGACCTGCAATCTAAACGGAAAGATAAAAAGTCTAAGGATCCTAAAGGAAAGGGTCATGTTTTGACAGAGAGAAGATTAAAAGAACTCATAGGCCATACTCCAGTGGAAGTATTTGCAGGAGCGATTTTAGGTATTATTGTGGCAAACATCGTGGTTTGATAAAACTCCTATAATATGGTATACTATTGGTGAAAATACAGTGGCACAGCACTCCAGTCAGTTAAGTTGGCTTTGAAGGCGGGGCTAAAAATCCGTCGAAGGGCACATCGATGAAGTTCTTAGTTTTGGCTGCCGACGCCCAGTCGGGGGTCAACTCTGAGAGTAAGGAGATGGGGGCGATCCACAAGGGCATGTGGGCGTTGACCCTCGCTCCGCGGAGACCAACTTGTTTATTCAAAGGGTGAAACCTACCAATTCTCGAGAGGGGTTGGTAGTGTAGCCTGCCTTGAGTGGAATAGGTGGATAGATCGATCAAATTCGATGCTTCAAGGGCCCGAAGGGTCGGATTATTGCTTTCTGAAACCTACTCTGCAAAAGAGGCTAAGAGTCCGCTTAACTGTTGAGGAAAACTCCTGGACTGTTCTTAACGAGGTGTATTTAGGATTACAGTACGGACTAAGTGGTAATCCAGTCTTACCTTTGGTGACAAGGTAAACTTCAATTTAATGGGAAACCACTGTAATGGCGACATACAGCATTGAAGGGGGAAATCCAACTGGACCTAAGCCGTAAAATTTACTAAATTCACTGCCACTGTTTAGCTGATAGTATTTTTACTATCAGCTTAAATTATATTATATGTTAAATCGATCATATGGAGGAACAGGATTGAAAAAGAAAACACATAACAAGAGACACCGTTATTTACACTATATATGGGAAAAATACAACTTAAAATGGGTTGTGGTCATTACTATATGGACGTTTTTTCTGACCATATTATTTACAATCATATCAGAAATTGTCTTAGAAAATACCCAGGCTTTATTATCATTTATTATTTTAATTTCCATTGTTTTTTTAGGAGTATTTAGTGATATGATTGGGATTGCCATAACCGCAGCCTCGGAAAAACCTTTTCATGCAATGGCGTCGGATAAAGTAAGGGGGGCAAGATACGCTATTAAGTTAAAGAAAAATACTGGAGTGGTGGCAAACTTTGCTAACGATGTTGTAGGAGATATTTGCGGTATAATCAGTGGTGTAGCTGGAGCTAGCATCGTTATGGAAATTGAAAGTGTAAACCGTTGGTTATTAACTGTGGCAATAACAAGTTTTATCGCCGCTTTAACGGTGGGAGGCAAAGCGGTTGGAAAAAACTTGGCAGTCTACAAGTCTCATGTAATTGTATTTACTACGGCCAAAGTGTTAAATCGTGTTAAGGAAAGTATTGGAATAGACTTCTTAAAAGAGAAATAAAGTATAAATGAAAGAGAGTGGATAAAATGTATAAGTATTTAACAGACATTAACTCCCCGAATGATTTAAAAAACCTTGATCCAGTAGAAATTGAAAAACTGGCAAATGAAATCCGGCTGTTTTTATTGGAAAATGTATCTAAAACCGGAGGCCATCTGGCATCAAATCTAGGAGTTGTTGAATTGACATTAGCTATGCATGCTGTTTTTGATACAAAAACGGACAAGGTCGTATGGGATGTTGGACACCAAAGTTATGTACACAAACTCATTACCGGAAGAAAAGATCAATTTAACACCCTTAGACAATATAAAGGTTTAAGCGGTTTTCCGAAACGAGGGGAAAGTATCCATGATCATTTTGAAACAGGGCACAGTTCCACATCCATTTCAGCCGCATTGGGTATCGCAACTGCTCGGGACCTTTCTAATGAAAGTTATCATGTTACGGCGATAATTGGGGATGGTGCCTTAAGCGGTGGTATGGCTTTTGAGGCATTGAATCATGTGGGGCAACACAAAACCAATATTAACATTGTCTTAAATGATAATGAAATGTCTATTTCCGAGAATACCGGGGGACTCTCTCAATACCTTGGCAAAGTACGGGCAATGCCCGTGTACTCAAAGGTAAAAGGGGATGTGGAAGCCTTGATCAATCACATACCCGCCGTAGGCAAAAGTATGATTAAGACCGCTGGTAAAGCTAAAGACAGTATAAAGTATTTCTTTGTCCCCGGTGTGTTGTTTGAAGAAATCGGGATCACCTATATTGGCCCCATTGATGGTCATGATTATGAAAAAACACAGGAGGCCCTTAGAAGAGCGAAAGCAATTACAGGACCGGTCATCGTTCATGTGCTTACGAAAAAAGGAAAGGGCTATATCCATGCAGAGGAAAGACCGGAAAAGTATCATGGTGTGAGTTCCTTCGATATTAATTCAGGAAAACCGATAGCGGCCTCCAACAAGGTTTCTTTTTCGAAGGTCGTGGGTAGAACTTTGGTGGAGTTAGGGGAGAATCATCCTAGCATTACCGCGATTACCGCCGCTATGCCTGATGGTACCGGTATCACAGAGTTTTCCACTAAGTTTCCCCAACGTTTTTTCGATGTGGGGATTGCAGAACAACATGCAGTAACCCTTGCGGCGGGTCAAGCCGTTGCGGGCTTACATCCTTTTTTTGCAGTTTACTCAACTTTTTTGCAGCGGGGCTTCGATCAGGTTCTACATGACGTGGCTTTGCAAAACCTACCTTTAACCCTATTATTGGATCGGGCTGGAGTGGTTGGGGCAGATGGTGAGACCCACCAAGGAATTTACGATGTCGGTTATTTATCGTTAATACCAAACTTGCAAATCCTATCACCGGAAAATGGAACAGAGCTTCATGCTATGATCAAGTATTCTCTTGAAGCTAAAGCTCCGGTTGCTATACGATATCCAAAGGGGGATGCTCGGGAGTGCGATTTTAATTCGGATATGCAAATAATTAAAGGAAAATCGAAAATCACAAAAGCATATGGAGACGAAGTGGTGATTTTTGCCTTTGGTCCTATTCATAAAAATGCGGAAGAAGCTGTTGAACTACTTCTTAAACAAAACACGAAGGCTACCTTGGTCAATCTTCGATTTGCCAAACCCTTAGACCGGGAGACCATCGTCAAATTAAGTCAAAAGGCTGACCGGATATATACCATCGAAGACCATGCATTAATAGGCGGTATAGGGAGCCGAATAATAGAAATTCTTAGTGATAATCAGGTCTTCAAACCGGTCTATCGGTTCGGGTATCCAGACCACTTCATTCAACAAGGTTCAGTAAGTGAAATATATAAAGAATATGGAATGGATGCAGAGGCCATAGCCGACAGAATTTTATCCGATGGTCGACCGAGGTTAAGAAATGTGACGTCTATTGTGAAATAGGAGAGAAAGTTATGAAAAAAGTACGTTTGGATAGTCTGTTAGTTGATAGAAATATATTTGATAGTCGAGAAAAAGCTAAAAGAAGCATTATGTCCGGCATAGTCTTCGTTGATGGGCAGCGAAGTGATAAAGCGGGATTGAAAGTGGATCCGGAAGTCACCGTTGAAATTAAGGGAAGATCCCTCCCCTTTGTAAGTCGGGGGGGATTAAAACTGAAAAAAGCAGTGGAGGAATTTGGTCTGGATTTATCAAATAAAGTCTGTATTGATATCGGATCTTCCACTGGAGGATTCACGGACTGTATGCTACAAGAAGGGGCTGCCAAAGTATACTCCATAGATGTGGGTTATGGGCAGCTGGATTATAAGCTGAGAGAAGATCCCCGGGTGGTAGTAATGGAACGGACCAATATTCGAAATGTTACAGTGGAAGATCTTCAGGAAAAAGTGGATTTCATTAGTGTGGATGTATCTTTTATTTCCCTAAAACTGGTTTTGCCGGTGGCAAAGCAGTTGTTAAACGACCAGGGCAGCATGGTAGTTTTAATCAAACCTCAATTTGAAGCAGGAAGGGAAAAGGTGGGCAAAAACGGAGTAATTCGAGATGCGTATACTCACAGGGAGGTGCTTACTGAAGTGATAACCTTTCTTCAAGGACAAAACCTTCCCATCGCACAGTTATCTTTTTCGCCGATCCAGGGACCCAAGGGAAACATGGAATTTTTAGCCTTCATAAAAACTCACATCGAGGAAATGAGCAAGTCCGTCATTGAAGAAAAAATACAACACGTGGTTACTCAAGCGCATGAAAACTTTAAAAAGCCAAAATCGTAAAAATATCATTGAATAAAGTCACTGAATATTAGGGGGGCAATATGAAATATACACGACAAGCTAAAATTTTGGAGATTATAAAAAACAAAGAAATTGAAACCCAGGAAGAACTATCGGAAGAACTGAAGAAAATGGGTCTGAAAGTTACTCAAGCCACGGTTTCTAGAGATATTAAAGAGCTTCGCCTGATAAAATCTTTATCTAAAAACGGTCGATATAAATACGCCACCTTAGAGAATCAAAATACGATTTTATCCGATCGCCTCATGCGCCTTTTTAAGGATTCCATCTTGTCAATTGACCATGCAGGCAATATCCTTGTACTTAAAACTCTTTCCGGGGCTGGCCAAGCGGCAGCCTCAACCATTGACGCTATTAATTATGAAGAAATTGTAGGAACCATAGCCGGTGATGATACCATTTTTGTATTAATCCGCGATGAGAACAGTGTAGAAGACCTCAAAGAAAAATTCAGAAACCTTATGCAATAATACTTTTATCCAAAGGGGATATGGCAATGTTACTGGAATTGGAAATCAAAAATTTCGCTTTAATTGATCATCTGCATATTCGTTTTGATACTGGACTAAACATATTGACGGGAGAGACCGGAGTAGGAAAGTCTATTATTATCAATGCAATCAAATTAACCCTAGGTGAACGTGCGGACAAGGATCATATCCGAAGCAAAGGAATAAATACTTATTTACAATCTGTGTTTCATAAAAATTCGTGGGTAGAAGATCTGCTTACTAGTCTAGGTTTAAATAACGATGAGGAAATCATTGTATTGTCCAGAGAGTTGTTGCAATCCGGCCGAAGTGTAAGTCGAATAAATGGTTCCATTGTAACCAACGCCACGGTAAAAAACATCGCTGTTAGATTGATTGATATCCATGGACAGCATCATCACCAGTTTCTTTTGAACAAACAAAATCATATCGAAATTTTAGACGATTACGCCGGTCAAGAAATGATAGCCCTTCGCAAAGAATTTTCAACCCATTATGATGAGTTCAATAAGCTCCAAGAAGAAATAAAAAACTTGTCAATCAATGATCGAGACCGGGAAAGGCAAATGGATTTGTTGCGTTTTCATATAGAGGAAATTGAAAGGGCTGGGCTAAAAGAAGGGGAAGAGGAAGAATTAATGCAGGAATACAATGTTTTAGCCAACAGTGAAAAGATTTATGAAGTCATGGGAAAAGGCTATGAAAACTTATACAATCTAAGCGAAGGCCATTCTGCAATGGATTTACTATCTAACACCGTTGAGGGGTTGTATACGGTGGATAAGTTTGATCCACAAATCAAAAGCTATACTAAACAACTTGAGGAAATACAGTTTCAACTAGAAGATGTTTCCAGGGAAATGCGTCAGTATTTTGAAAACATCGATTTCCAGACAGAAGATCTGGACCGTCTTAACCAGCGAATTGCTCTTATTAATGATATGAAACGAAAATATGGGCCCAGAATAGATGATGTATTGGTTTATTATCAAAAATCCCAACAGGAATTGGATGATCTAATCAACAGCAAACAAAGGATTGAAGCTACTTCGGTAAAAATTCAGGAAAAATCGCAACAATTGAAATCTTTGGCTTCGGTGATACATAAACGAAGAATCGCAACCGCAAAAATTCTGGAAAAAAGAGTTTCGACAACTTTACAGGAATTAAACATTCCCCACGGACGTTTTAAGGTAGCCATAACTTCCAAGGAGGAAAAGGATTTAAGTCTTGGTCACGAATTTAATCGAAGGGGTTTTGACTCTGTGGAATTTTTAATTAAAACAAATCCGGGTGAAACACCGAAAAGCCTGGCCAAAATTGCATCGGGAGGGGAGATTTCCCGTGTTATGTTGGCTTTAAAGTCCTTATTAGCCGATATCGACAAAATATCCTGTATGATCTTTGATGAAATTGATACCGGTATCAGTGGTGAAACTGCCAATCTCGTAGGAGACAAATTGTTGGGTATTGCTACCAATCGTCAAGTGATTTGTATAACCCATCTACCCCAAATTGCTGCAAGGGGTTTATTGCACTATAAGATATACAAGAAAACCCATAAGGGCCATAGTACCACTTATTTAGAAGAACTAACACAAAACAACCGAATTAAAGAAATTGGCAGACTATTGGGTGGAACGTCCACAGCCATTACTTTACAACACGCGGAAGAACTACTCAAGGTTCACAGCTAAGTAACTTTAATAATTATACTTGGTTTGTCTTTGGGGAATAGATTTAAAAGGGGGAGATAACATGCAAAACGATAAGATAACAGTTGCTATTGCCGATGATAACGAAGAGTTCTGTAGCATTTTGGAGGAATTTTTAGATAAACAGGAAGATATTGAGGTTATTGGAATTGCCAATGATGGGCTAGAAGCATTAAAACTTTTGGAAGCGGAAAGACCCAATGTATTGATTCTTGATATCATAATGCCACATCTAGACGGCCTCGGAGTGTTAGAGGAGATAAATCACAAAAAAAAGAAGCCCTATACTATTATGCTATCTGCTGTGGGCCAGGACAAAGTCACTCAGAAAGCAATTCAGCTCGGGGCGGATTATTATATTATCAAACCCTTTGATTTTGATTTCTTTCTAAAAAGAGTACGGGAGTCAAAAGAGGAGCTGCCTTTATATGAAGACCCTAAACATCCTGTGAATTTTACCCAGGAAGAGATTAAAAACATTGAAAAAATGGCTTCGGAGATGATTCACACCTTAGGGGTTCCGGCACACATAAAGGGTTATTCTTATCTAAAGGAAGCCATTATTATGGTGGCAAAAAAACCGGAGTATTTGAATGCAGTTACAAAAGAGCTTTATCCTGGACTTGCAAGACAGTTTGACACAACGCCCAGTCGGGTGGAACGTGCCATTCGGCACTCTATCGAAGTAACCTGGAATCAAGGGGCGTCGGAAAAAATTAAAGAGTTTTTTGAACACCTCCCTAAGTTTAAAGAAAAGAACAAGAAGCCCACAAATTCAGAATTTATAGCAGTTCTTGCGGATCGAATACGATCACAACGTTAGATTTTCTTTCAACGCAAGACACAATGATATGGAGGAAACCATGAGCAGAAATGAAAAAACCCTGAAAACTGAACGAATCTATGAAGGGAAAGTTATTAATTTAAGAGTCGATACTGTGGAGCTTCCGGATAAAAAATACTCCAAACGGGAAATTGTGGAACATTCCGGAGCGGTGGGAATTATCGGGATCAACAAGGCCG
>CAZTIJ010000010.1:0-24462 GCA_964613365.1 uncultured Clostridiaceae bacterium
CGTTGAAAATCATAGTCCCCGGAGGGATTTTCCACTAAGGTATCGGTGAAACCGGGAATGGTCTCGGAGACGTCCAGGGAACTCAGGGCTTCCTCTTCGTGGGCGATGATTTCCCCCCGGGCATTGGTAAGGATCAAATAGCCGCTGTCTCCCAGTTCCACATCGGACAACAGGCTTTGTAACGCATTCAGGTTTAAATCGATGGCGCTGACGCCGACAAAGTTATTGTTCTCCGGGTTATGTACCGGTCGTGCCAGGGAAACCACAAGATCTCCCGTGCCCGCATCCTCATAGGGATCGGTCCAGGTTAGGTCACCGGAGCTTTCCGAGGCCGTGTACCATGGGCGCTCCCTGGGATCAAAACCCTCGGGGAGATCGATGGCGGGAGAAACGAACATATCCCCGAGCTCCGTGCCGATATAGGCATGGAAAACGTCCTCATGGTTTTCCACAATATTGTCCAGGGTATCCATTACCCGGGCAAGATACTGATTGCTCTCTAAGGCCGGTTCCTCTTCAAGGGCCTCCGGGTCCGGTGCCTCGCCGATCTCTTCGTCGTCCCCTTCCTCTTCCCCGGCTTCTTCCCCGAGGGCTTCCTCATCGGCGGGGGGAGTTGTGGGTACTGCGAGCTCAGGATTGGCCTCGGGGTCCGTGAGTACCCGCTGAAGATGATAATCCTCGCTTAAGGTATAGACCAGCTCTTCCTGGGCCGTTAGGAAAAAGTCAAAAGCACTTCTGACATTTTCAATGGTATCCCCCGTAGAGGTCTTGAACTCTTCCTCCAAGAGATCCTGAGAATTTCGGTAATTCACATAACCGGTTATTAAAGCGGGCAAAGAGATAAAGACAATTAAGGTAATGATCACTTTCATGCGTATGGATAATTTCATAGAATGCCTCCTTTGTTATTTCCCTGGTGATGTTAGGGCTTATTATATCTTCGACAAAAAAAGACAAAAACTTTTGGGGAGAAGGAAAAAGAATCTAAAAATAATAGAAAATCCTTCTTAAGAAAAATGCCTTCCGTAAGTCCCGGTAATCTATTTAGGGTGTAAAAATATTTCTAGTCAGAATCCTCGGTGTAAGGTACAATAGAATGGGTAATAGTAACAGTATACATGAAAAGGGTAGCATAACCGAGGAAAATGGAAAAAAATAGAATTTGAGGTGTGGCTATTGAATAAGGAATCCATCAAAGAACAACTGATCCGGGTATTAAAAAACGGGGAAAAATCTCCCGAGGATGTAAAATTGGGCATTGAAATCGAGCATCTGGTGGTCCGTCGAGGGAGCTTTCAGTCCGTTACCTATTATGAACCCCAAGGGATCGAGACCTTGCTTGGAAAATTAAAGGACAAAGGATATCTGGGGAAGTACGAAGGGGGATACCTGGTGGGGCTGTCCAAAGGGGAAATGGAAGTCACCCTGGAGCCGGGAGGACAGCTGGAGTTTTCCACCCGTCCCTGCATTCATCTTGCCCATATTGAACAGGTCTACGATCAGTTTTTAGAGGATGTACTTCCCATTGTGGCAGAGCAAAACCAGTATCTATTGGGAGTGGGCTATCATCCTCAAAGCCGGATCGAAGATATTCCCTTCAATCCCAAGAAGCGCTACGAGTATATGTCGGAATACCTCCATAAAAGAGGAAAGTATGCGTTGAATATGATGAAGGGGACCGCCTCAATACAAGTGGCCATTGACTATGTGTCGGAAGCGGACTTTATTCGGAAGTTTCGGGTAGCCAATTTTTTAACCCCGCTTTTTTATTTAATCACCGATAATGCCCCGATCTTTGAAGGGGAAATATACAGGCAATACAGCCTTCGTACCTTGATTTGGGAACATACGGATCCCCGTCGCAGCGGCATTATTAAAGGGGCCCTGGATAAAGCCTTCACCTATGAGGACTACGCCGAATACCTGCTACATAGCGAGCCCATTTGTGTTTTGAGTAAGGAGGGGTTACAGCCCGTGGGGGAACGAAGCCTATGGGAGGTTTACCAAGACGCCGACAGTCTTTCCCAAAAGGAGCTGGAACACCTATACACCATGGTATTTCCCGATGTTCGGGGGAAAAATTACATTGAAATCCGAATGGCGGATTCCATGCCCCGGAGCCTGAGCATGGCCTATTTGGCCATGATCAAAGGACTGTTTTATGATCAGGAGAACCTGATGGGCCTCTATGAATTGTCCCTATCCTATGATGATGCAGCCATGGGTTCATTGAAAGAGAAGGTCATCGCTCAAGGCTACCGAGCTCCCTTTGACGGCGGAGATCTGGGAAGCTTTGGCAATAGACTGATCAGTAAAGCGGAAAAAGCCCTGGAGAAGGAAGAGAAATCCATGCTCGCCCCCTTGAAGGAATGCATTAGGAAAAAGGAAACCTACGGACAGCGGGTCAAGGCCGCTTACGAAGAACAGGGATTAAAGGCTTTGGAGGCACTGCGCGTGACCAACCACCAGTAAAGGAGGAAGAAACATGGTTCAACAAGAGTTGTTTCAACAATTCAAGGAAGATGTTCAACAGCAGCCGGAAAGATATATCCAGGAATACCAACGGGTTTTGGAACGGGTAAACCATTCTCCGGCCATTTATAAAGGGGAGCCGGTGAAGTTTTTGTATCAACCCTTTTTTTTCTCCGACGGAGATATTCGGCGATTTAAAGAGCTGACCAGAACCTTGGGAGGGATTTTGGAAAAGGTGATTCAGCGCTACATTGGGGAGCCCGACTTTCGCAAGCAGTTTGGCTTTTCTCCGTATATTGAAAAGCTGATTCTCAAAGATCCCGGCTACGGCCACCCTTTTCCCATGGCCCGCTTCGATATTTTTTATCATCGGGACGGTTCCTTTCAGTTCTGCGAACTCAATGCCGACGGTTCATCGGGGATGGTGGAGGCCCGAGAGTTAGACCGGATCATCTATGATTCCCTGGCCCTGGACCGGTACAAAGAAGCCTACGATTTTCATACCTTTGAGCTCTTTGATTCCTGGATCGATGCATTGGTGGATAATTATCAGCAGTTTTCCGGAACTACCACCCCCCCACAAGTGGCGATTGTGGACTTTATCAAGGAAAAGCCCCCCAGCGAGTTCCTTGAATTTCAAAAAGCCTTTCAAAAAAGAGGGTACTCCACCATTATTGCGGACCCCAGATCCTTGGAACTTCGGGGCGAGCATTTATACCACGGGGATTTTCGAATTGACTGCATCTCTCGCCGGACGGTAACCTGGGAGGTGGAAAAACACCGAAAGGAAGTACAGGATTATGTAAAAGCCTATCTCCAGGGGAAAGTATGTGTTGTGGGGGGATTTCGTTCTCAGATCATTCACAACAAAATTATTTTCTCCGTTCTTCATGATGAAAAAGCCACGGACTTTTTAAGCCCTGAAGAGCGGGAGTTTATCCATAAGCACATCCCTTACACGGTGCCCTTTAGTCCCAAGGAGCCAAGACTTCTGGAGATGATTCTTAACAACAAAGACCGCTACGTACTGAAGCCATCGGATAAATATGCCTGTCTCGGGGTTTCCGTAGGAAGGGACTATCTAAGTGAGCAGTGGCGCCGCTTCGCGGAGGAGGAATTGGATGAAGAATATTTGATTCAGGAATTTTGCAATGTTCCCTCCCGGGAAATGGCGATCTTTTCAAAGAAGCAGGTGACCTTTCAAAACTGCAACTACATTACGGGGATTTACGTATACAACGGCAGTTTCCAGGGGATTTATCATCGGGCGGGAAGGGAGAACATCATCGGAAGCCTGGTGGAAGGTTTTTCCCTGCCGAATTATGTGGTTCGAAAGAAGTAGTGACGGAACATAACCGTCCCTCCCCCTTCCGTAAAAAGACTTTAAGCTTAAGAGGCACTGGGTTATAATAGGAAGTGAGGGAAAATAGAAAGGGGGGAGTCAATGAAAATTCAGTTGGATCGGAGGCTGCTCAAGTATGCCCTCCATGCTTTGCTGGTCATAACCTTGGCCATTGTGGTATATCAGATACTGGACAACATGGGCTATTTTTCCGGCCAGCTAATGGTGATCGGGAAATGGATTCGTAGGATCCTGAGCCCTTTTATCATCGGAATATTCGCCGCCTATATTCTTAATCCCGGGGTTCGGAGATTTGAGGAGAGCCTGTACGGCCGGATAACATTTTTGAAAAACAATATTCGGGTAAAACGGATGCTTAGTATCGCCACCATGTTTTTAATCGTCATTCTTTTTTTTGTGATGATCTTTATTGTGGTCACCCCTCGGGTAATTGCCAGCATATCGGATATTATGCGGAACTTCCCTAAATACATGGACAATACCATCGCCTTTGTGGAAAATATGGAGACGACCCTAAGGGCTCAAAACCTGGATGCCTTTTTTCAGGAATTCCAAATCATCGAGGAGATCGAAGGGTGGTTGGAAAACGGCTTTCAATATATGCGGGAGTCCCTGGATGAAATCATCGATATGATATTTTTCCAAATCACCAATATCACTTCGGGGGTATTGAATTTCTTAATCGGAATGATTATGGCCTTTTATCTCCTGTATGATAAGAACATCATCAAAAAAAATATCAACAAGATCCTGTACACTTTTTTCTCCAGGGAAATGGTGTATAAAATCAACGATTTCGGCCGGGACGCCGACGATCTTTTCGGCCGTTATATCGTGGGAAGATCCATCGATTCCTTTATTATCGGTGTGATCGCTTTTATCGGTCTGAGTATTTTAGGGATCCCCTACCGATTGCTTTTCAGCATCATTATCGGGGTCACCAATATGATTCCCTACTTCGGTCCTTATTTAGGGGGGATTCCAGTAATCATCGTAACCATGTTCTCCTCCTTCCAGGAAGCCCTGTGGGTGGCCCTGTTTATTCTGGCCCTGCAGCAGTTTGACGGCCTGGTCCTGGGGCCGAAAATTTTAGGAGACAGCGTGGGCATTCGCCCCATATGGATCATCCTGTCCATTTATGTGGGGGGAAGGCTCTTCGGAATCCTGGGCATGTTTTTGGGGGTGCCGGTTTTCGCCGTCATCGTGATGTTTTTGGAACGGCTGATCAACCGAAGGCTTCAAAAGCGGGGAATTTCAGCAACGGAAGCGGAGAGTGCCCCTCCTCGGATAAAGGATCCCGCAAAAGAGGGATAAAAAAGACTCGAAAGAGTCTTTTTTTTTTCGGAAAAAAATCGAAAGGTGGCGGAAGGACTTTGTGAAAAAAATAATACTTGCAAATAAATATCAACTAACTTATACTATCATTTACAGTGACGAATTTTGCCGTAAAGCAAAGGTCACTGAAATCATAAGATCAGAAAAAGGAGTGGAACAATGAACTTATTGAATATTAAAAAGAAAGCGGTTCTTCTCGGACTGTTGATTGCATTGCTGACCTTAGCCGGTTGTAACGAAGCCTCGGGGGATGAAGGGGCGGGGGAACTGGTGGTATACTCCGCAAGAAACGAAAACTTTGTAAATGCCCTGTTGGAGAAGTTTGAAGAAGATACGGGAATTGAAGTCCGGGCCCTTCATGGGGGAGACACCATTGTCAACCGGGTAAAGGAAGAGTCCAACAATGTTCAGGGAGACGTTTTCATCTCCAATGACGTTGGCGCCCTGGAGCATTTAAGAATGGAAGGCCTGTTAGCTCCCATGGAAAGAGAGGATTTCCCCGGCATAGAGGAGCAGTACCGGGGAGAAGATGACTCCTGGGTGGCCCTGTCCGCAAGAACCCGGGTATTGATGTACAATAAAGACTTAATTACGGAGGAGGAAATGCCCAAAAACATCTGGGAGCTCACGGATCCCCAATACCGAGGTGAATTTGCCATCACCCGGGGAGGAAACGGAGGCATGATCGGTCATGTATCCGCCCTTCGTAATGAATGGGGAGACCAGCGGACCATGGAATGGATTGAAGGGGTCAGTGAAAACGCCGGAGGCATCCTGCAGGGCCATGGAGATATTCGCCGGGCCGTTGGTGCGGGAGAGTTTGCCTTTGGCCTGGTAAACAATTATTACTTTCACCAGCAACTTCAAGAGCCATCGAATAACAATGTGGATGTGATCTACCCCGATCAGGAAGAAGGAGAAATGGGGGCCGTGGTCAACGCCGCCGGTTTCGGAAGAATCAAGGACGGCCCTAATGAAGAGAGCCTAGAGGCTTTTGTGGATTGGATTTTAGAGACGGAGAATCAACAGATGTTTTCCAATGCCTCCCTGGAAGTTCCCATCAATCCGGATATTGAAGTGGTGGACGGAGCCAAGGGGATCACCGAATATAAGGTTCAGGGAATGTCCCTACAGGAGTTGGGAAATGTTTGGGAAGATACCCGGAGATTGATCGAAGAGTCGGGACTGGATTTGGAAATTCGATAGGTCACTGAAAGATGAAAAAAAAAGAAACTGAAGAAGCGGAAGAAGCCTCAAAGCCTGTCTTTGTTAGGCTTTTTCCCCGTTAGGAGAGGACTTATGAAGGGAAAAAGAATCGGTTCATTACTGGGGCGGGTACCGCCGAATCCCTATTTAACCATCATCAGTATACTTGTGGCACTTTTTATGAGCATTCCCATTGTCTACGTGGGACTGCGGGGAATTTTCGCAGGAAGGGAGCGGTGGCTACGGTTGTTGGACGGTCGGATTCCCCAGCTGTTACTGAACACTCTGGGCCTTACCGCCGTGGTGGTATTTTTTGCCACGGTGATCGGTGTCAGTCTAGCGGTGGCCGTTACCCGATGGAATATACCCGGGAGAAAAATCTTCTCCTGGTTACTGGTGCTGCCCTTAATCATCCCGCCCTATGTGGGAGCGGTTACCTATGTGATGATCTTTGGCCCCACGGGCCCCCTGGGAGGCTGGTTTCAAATCTACTCCTTTAGAGGGGTGGCCTTTGTACTGACGATTTTCACCTATCCCTACGTGTTCCTGGTGGTCCGTTCCGCCTTAAAACGGATGAACCGGAACCTGGAGGAGGCGGGAAGGTCTTTGGGACTGAATAATCTAGGGGTGTTTTTACAGGTGAATCTCCCCCTCCTTCGGCCCTCCATCGGCGCCGGGGGGATTTTGGTTGCCCTATATGTGTTATCGGACTTCGGAGCGATTTCCATGCTTCGCTATAATACCTTTACCTCTGCAATTTATTATCAAATGGGGGGCTACGATAACATCTCCGCAACGATTTTAAGTCTGGTGCTGATCATCCTAACCGTGGGGGTTTTATGGCTGGAGGCTAAGGTGGGACGAAAGAAAGCCTATTTTCAGGCGGACAGCTCCTATGAGGGTTTGGAGATTTTGGATATGGGAAAATGGCGTTATCCCATGCTGGCCGTGATTCTTCTTATCATCGCCGTGACCATTGTATTGCCCGTGGGAGTCCTTCTTTACTGGTCGGCCATCGGCATCTCCCGGGGGGCCTTAGAAGGAGGCTTTTGGGGTTATCTTTGGAACAGTCTTCGGGTCTCCTTGCTTGCCGGAGGCCTTTCTATGGTGTTGGCCTTTCCCATCGTGTATTTAAAGTCCCGGTATCCCTCGAAGTTCACCACGGTTTTGCAGCGGCTCAGCTACTCGGGGTACGCCCTGCCGGGAGTGATCGTGGCCCTGGGAATCATATTTTTGTTCAACCAATACATTCCCGTGCTTTACGGGAGTTCCTTTGTGATTGTGGTGGCCTACCTGATTCGATTTCTGCCCCAGTCCATGCAGTCCAGCGGAGCTTCCTTGGAAATGATCCCTCCGAAAATCGACGAGGCGGCGAGAAATCTGGGAGAGCCTTTTTGGAAAGTGATTGTTAAGGTGATCCTTCCCTTGATGCTTCCGGGACTTTTCGCAGGGGGGGCTCTGGTTTTTGTCAGTGCCATGAAGGAGCTGCCCGCTACGCTGCTGCTTCGGCCGCCGAATTTCGACACGTTGGCAGTCAGGGTATGGGTAGAGGCCAGTGAGGCTGTCTATCATATGGCGGCTCCGGCGGCCTTGATCATTATTATCGTATCAATTATACCGATCAAGTTTTTACTGGATAAATATTAAAACAGAGGTGGATAATATGGAAACGGCCATTGAATTAAAGGGGATTACCAAAACCTATACGGGAGAAGCTCAGGCGGCGGTGTGTGACGTCAGTTTAAAAGTGAAACGGGGAAGCATCATCACGTTGCTGGGACCCAGCGGCTGCGGTAAGACCACCACCCTTCGATTGATCGCCGGCTTTGAACGTCCCGAAGGCGGAGAAATTTTTATCGGAGGAAAACGGATGGCGGGGGATAAAACCTGGATTTCCCCGGAAAAAAGAAACATCGGCATGGTTTTTCAGGATTATGCCCTGTTTCCCCACTTAAACGTGGCGGAAAACATCGGCTTCGGCTATCGGGGAAAGGATAAAAAACAGCGGGTGCAAGAGGTGCTGGAAATGGTCAACCTTCGAGGTTTTGAAAACAAAGGGGTCCATCATTTATCCGGGGGACAGCAGCAACGGGTAGCCCTTGCCCGGGCCCTGGCAAAAAAACCGGAAGTGGTTCTTTTGGATGAGCCCTTCAGTAATTTGGATACCAATCTAAAGCAAACCATGCGCAATGAAGTCAAAAGAATACTAAAAAAAGCCAATGCCACGGGGATTTTGGTCAGCCATGATCAAAAAGACGCTCTGGCCATATCCGACGAAATCGTGGTGATGAAAGACGGGGTCATTCAGCAAAAAGGAAGCCCGAAAAAAATCTATCAGTTCCCGAGAAATCCTTTCGTTGCCGGATTTGTGGGGGAATCCAATATGATGGAGGGAACGGTGGAGCCGGGGAAACGCTGGATTGCCACGGACATCGGAAGAATTCCCTGTAATCAGTATCATATTCTTTCCGAAGGGGAAAGGGTGCTGCTTTCCCTGCGGCCCAGCGGCTTTGAAATAGCCGAAGAGGGAGAGATTGAAGGCATCGTGGACTCTCTTAGCTATGTGGGGGAGTACCTGGAAACCCGGGTTGCCGTAGGGAATCAAAAAAAGGGGCGAACCTCCCTGTTGGTCTATCTCCATCCCAATGAGATCCTAAAGCAGGGAGATCCGCTGAAGCTTCGGGTTTCCCCGAATTTTGTGTCCGTGGTGAAAAGTTAGTAAGTTTGGGCAACTTGCAGACAGTTAAAACTGAAAGCTTTCTCCCGGAGCCAAAATTTTGCCCAAAGCGGTTTTTACGCCCTTGACAAAGGCCTCGGGGGAGGCTTCGATTACGGGAAAGGTATTGTAGTGCATGGGAATGGCAATTTTCGGCTCGATAAATTCCACGGCCCGGAGGGCATCCTCCACGTCCATGGTGAAGTTTCCGCCGATGGGCACTAAGGCCACATCCACTGCCTCCCTTTGCAACAGCTGCATGTCATAGGTGAGCCCCGTGTCTCCTGCATGATAAAGCTTCTTGCCCTTGGCCTCGATTAAAAAACCTCCGGGGTTGCCGCCGTTGATTACTCCGTTATCGGTTTGGATGCCGGATCCGTGCAGGGCGGGGGTCATTTTCACCTTGCCGAAGGGAAAGGCGGTGCGTCCGCCGATATGCATGGGATGACAGTCCACATCGAAGTTCGACAGGTAGATGCAGATTTCATGATTGGCCACCACGGTGGCTCCCGACTTTTTCGCCAGCTCCACGGTACTTCCCAGATGGTCGCCGTGGCCATGGGTTAAGAAAATATAGTTTAACTCCTCAATCTTAAAATCCTGCTTAAGACCTTCTTCCAGAAAGGGATCAATCAAAGCCTTTAAGTTTTCTTCCTCCACATAAAACGCCGAATGTCCTAGAAACTGAATTTTCATCGATAAACCTCCTTTATTATTTTCAAACCTTCGTTTAGAAGGGTCCTTATTCTCATTTATATCTAAAATCCCTTTGGTTAATCAGAAAATGATGATATTATTGATGATATTCTGTAGGGGGATCGGAGAAATCGCCATAGGTCTTTGGGATTAATAAACTTTATCAAACGAGAATTGATGTACTTTATGTTTAAAAATTAACCAAACTGTGTTATAATATGTATTGTTGAGAATATAAAGCAAAATAACGAAGAGGGAAGGGATGAAAAAATGGATAGAAAACAAATGATGGCAACCATAGCCATGGTACTGATTGCTGTAGTTGCACTTTTTGGATACGACGCCTTACGGGATGATGTCACTGCAGGAGCGGAAAGTTATGTGGTTTCAGCAGAGGGTTATGGCGGCGAAATTCGCCTGGAGGTTTTCATCAGCGACGAAGAAATCGTTGAAATTGAAGTATTAGAGCAAAACGAGACCGAGGGTCTCGGGGACGACGCGCTATTTGAAGTGATCGAAGGGATCATCGAGAACAACGCCACCGATGTGGAAGTCATCACCGGTGCCACCATCACCTCCAATGCGGCGATGGCTGCCGTGGAAGATGCCCTGGCCGAGGCCGGTTTGGTCACCGGAGACGTCTATACTGTTGTAGCCGAAGGTTACGGTGGTGACGTGGAAATGGAAGTAATGATCGGTGAAGGAGAAATTGCAGCGATAAACATAACCGAGCACAGCGAGACGGAAGGCCTGGGAGACGAGGCAATGGACCAGATCGCGGCAACCATAATTGATGCACAGTCGGTAGATGTGGATACGGTATCCGGCGCCACTTTATCCAGTGAAGCGGTGATCGCCGGTGTGGAGCAAGCCCTAAATGACGCCGGCATCGAACTTGGTGAAGGCGACCACGAACAACAGGGAACCCTGGGGACCGGTAGCGGTTACGGGGGAGAAATCATCCTGGATGTGGTGACCGACGGAGACGAAATACTACAGATCCTTGTGGTGGAGGAAAGTGAAACCGGAGGACTTGGAGACGAGGCCATCGATCAAATGATCGAAGCGGTGCTTGAGGCCCAGTCCACAGATGTGGATACGGTAACCGGCGCTACGGAGTCCAGTGAAGGGGCCCTGGAGGCCATAGAGGACGCCTTGAACCAATAGTTACGCCCAAGGCAACCTTAGGGTAATTTAAAAGACACAAGAACCAAAAAGGGATCGATAGCATAAAGAGCATAAAAAACCCCCGGTGAAGAAACTCCACCGGGGGTTTTCGGGTTCCTATAAAACATGGTCCATCCGACGCATCGAAGGGTTAACCTTTGATGGCTTCCGGGTCTTCCTCTTCCAGTTTTCGAATCTTAAATCCTGCGAAACCGAGGACGATGTTCATCACCGGTACCAACAGGTTAAAGAAGGTGTAGGGAAGATAGGTAAAGGGATGAACGCCAAGCATTTGCCACATATAGGCTCCACAGGTATTCCAGGGAATAAAGGGGGAGGTTACGGTCCCACCGCCCTCCAAGGCTCGGGAAAGCACCATGGGAGACAGGTTTTTCTCTTTATAGGTGTCCTTAAACATTCTACCCGGCACCACGAGGGCCAGATACTGATCACCCGATAACAGGTTGATGGCGATACAGGAAAGAATGGTGGCCAGGATCAGGGATCCGGTGGATTTCGCCACGGTTAGAATTGCATCCCCAACGGCGCTGAGCATTCCTGTACTTTCCAACACCCCGCCCAGGGATAGGGCGATGATAATCAGGGAAACGGTCCACATCATTCCGTCGAGACCGCCGCCGGAAACCAGGTCGTCCACGATTTCCACTCCGGTGTCAATGCCGAAGCCGTAATGGGCGGCATCGATGATCTCTCCAAGGCCGGCCCCTTGAAAAATAAAGGCAAAGAGTCCGCCGAGGAAGGTTCCCGCCAACAGTCCGGGAATCGCCGGAACCTTAAAGATCACAATCACTATAACCAGCAGCGGTGGAATCACCAGTAAGGGGGATAAATTAAAGTTATCCGACAGGGCGTTTAAAATTGAATTGATCCGGTCGGTATCGATGTCCCCTCCGGCGTAACCGGCGCCGATCACACCAAAAATGATCAGGGCGATGATATAGGCGGGACCTGTGGTCCAGAACATGTACTTAATATGACTGAAGAGTTCCCCTCCGGCCATGGCCGGTGCCAGGTTTGTGGTATCGGACAGAGGAGACATCTTGTCTCCGAAATAGGATCCGGATACAATGGCCCCTGCGACGATTCCCACAGGGATCCCAAGACCCTGACCGACCCCCATCAGGGCGACCCCGATGGTGGCCACCGTGGTCCAGGAGCTTCCCACGGAGATGGAAACCAAGGAACAGATCAGTAACGTAGCAATTAAGAAAATCCCCGGGGAGAGTATTTGCAGTCCGTAGTAAATCAGGGTGGGAACGGTACCGCTCAGAAGCCAGGTTCCCACTAAAGTACCGATGATCATAAGAATAATGATTGCCTGCATGGCAAGTTTAATGCCGTCCACAATACTGGACTCCATTTCCTCCCAGGTGTAGTTCAGGGCGAAGATGGCCACCGCGGCGGCAACGATTACCCCCAGGAGCAGCGGAATATGGGGGTCGGCTCCCAGGAAAACAATCCCGACCAATAAAAAAACAATCAAGGATACAATAGGAATCATGGCGTGACCAATGTTCGCTTTTTTCTTCTCTTTCATAGACGTACCTCCTTGTAATAATTATTTAAGTACCGGTTGTTACTAAATTATCCATACCCCCTTATTTAGATTTTAAAAAGAAAAGTGCCCTTTTCACGATACTTTATGTTATCATACTATAATACTAGGAATATTTCAATAAATTTGAATATTTAAAAACCTGGGGGCCTAAAGTTTTCTACAGTCGAAGACACTAGTCATAAGAGGTTTTGGGAGCTCTCAAGAAAGACCGGCATTGCCCGGCGGAGAAGGAATCCCCTGTTTTTCCAAGGGGAAGGAAGGGTATAATAGTAAAAAGCCGGGAGGGAAAAGGATTTGACTTTTCTTTTCCCAGGGTTTATAATGAAGAAAACCCCCTGGGTAAGGGGGTGCAAAAAAGGAGGATCCTTATGGATATAAAACTTACGGAAAACGCAAAGAATGAGCTGAAAAACCAAAATGCCGACCATAAAGACTTAAGAATTTTTGTGCAGGGCGTTGGCTGAGGGGGCCCAACTTTCGGAATGACTCTGGATGAGTCAAAAGAGGACGATGTGATCAAGGAAGTGGAAGGCTACCGTTTTGTGGTGGAAAAAGAGCTGGACCGCCAAATCGACGGAGTGACCGTGGACTATAAAAGCGGTATGCTCAGAAAAGGGTTTGTGGTTTATCTGTCCGCCGGCGGCGGCGGGGGTTGCTAAAAAAGAAGACATTGAATTTTTTCCCGAATTGTCCCAGGACAATTCGGGTTTTTTTGATATTTTATTTGACAAACCCTTGGGATCGATGTAGAATATTAAGTTTAATTGTTTGACAAAAGTCAGAATATATGTTAAAATATTTATGTAAATATGCGTTAATCATTGGAAAGAAGGTGATTCTTTGGCGAATGGCAATACGTTAGATCAAATCCGAAAGAACATTACAGGCTATATCGGTCAAAAGGTTACGCTGAAGGCGGACAAGGGCCGAAAGAAAGTGATGGTGAAAGAAGGCGTATTAGAGAACACCTATCCGAGTATTTTTGTCGTTAAAATCGAAGGCGAGTTTGACGCAGACAGAAGAATTTGTTACAGTTATTCGGATGTATTGACTTCCACCGTGGAACTGACATTCAGCACTCAACACGACCCCATAGAGGTTAATTAATCGAAACCACCTATTATTAACGATAGGTGGTTTTTTTCTTGGGGCAATAAATTAAAAAAATTCCAAATTATTAATATTCGAGGAAAATCATCTTTATTCATTTTTCAACGGATACAAAAAAAGACAGGCCCTATCGATAGAGAGAAAAAAAACAGAGCTTCCCCAGGAAATGCAAAATTATACAAGTCGTGAATAAAACTCTGACAAAGCCATAAAAATAGCCGCTTGATTTATGCATCAATGGACTATATACTGGAACTAAGAAAGATAGGAACCTACGGAAAAGATCGAGATCCGAAAGGCAAGACCATGATGTACCCCGTTTAAACTTAAAAGAGAAAGGAGCTTGACTGTGACAAATTCGAAAGGTTTTTTACATGTGACCTCGGAAATCGGGAAGCTAGAAGCGGTTATGCTGCACCGTCCGGGAAGGGAGTTGGAAAGACTGACCCCTGCCTACCTAGAAGAGCTTTTGTTTGATGATATTCCCTGGTTGTACCAGATGCAAAGGGAACACGACGCCTTTGCAAAGACCATGGAGGACCGGGGAACAAAGGTATATTACTATGAAAAACTCCTGGAAGAGGTTTTGGAAGAACAACAGGTGGCGGAAAAATTCATTGATGAGTTGATTGAAATTGCGGGAGAGGACAATGACCGAATCAATGAGGAGATCCGCCGGTATCTCCGGGAAAAAACAGCGGCGGAGTTAGTGGAAATTGCAATATCCGGATTGTTGAAATCGGAACTGGGAGCCCCCAAAGAAAAAACCAGCCTGGGAGACTATATCCAACGGGATTACCCTTTTTACATCAATCCCATTCCCAACCTGTACTTTACCCGGGATCCGGGGGCGGTCATCGGAGACGGACTAAGCATCAGTAAGATGAACACCCCTGCCCGGGATCGGGAAACCATGTTTTTACAATACGTCTATGAACACCATCCCTTGATTAATAAGGAGGACACCCCTCTTTGGTATGATTATAAAGAAAAAAGCAGCATCGAAGGTGGAGACGTTTTGGTGCTCAGTGACGAAGTGGTGGCCATCGGCATAAGTGAACGGACCTCCGCACGGGCGGTGGAAATCATTGCCCAGCGACTTTTTGAAAAAGCGCCGATCAAAAAGGTGCTGGCCATACAAATCCCCTTTACCCGGGCCTATATGCATTTAGACACGGTGTTCACCATGGTGGATCGGGACAAGTTTACCATCTATCCGGGCATCGAAGAGGCGGTTAAGGCCTATGAAATCACCCCGGGAAAAGCCGGGCTATCCATCAAGGAAAAACCCAGTTTGCAACAAGCCCTTCAGGACGCCCTGCACCTACCGGCGGTGAAACTGATCCAAAGCGGCGGCGGTGATCCGATTACGGCGGCTCGGGAACAGTGGAACGACAGCACCAACACCCTGGCCATTGCACCGGGGGTTGTGATTACCTACAACCGAAACGAAGCGTCCAACAAAACCCTTCGAAAGCATGGGATTGAAGTCGTGGAGATTGAAGGTTCCGAACTTGTTAGAGGCCGGGGAGGACCCCGATGCATGTCCATGCCCCTAGTGAGAGAGGACTTGAAATAAAAAAGGAACAAGGAAAGCCAAAAGCAAAACAAAAAAATCAAGGAGGAATGAACCATGCCAGTAAACTTAAAAGGAAGAAATTTTCTCACCCTAAAGGACTACACCCCCGAGGAAATCCAGTATCTATTGGATCTCTCCAAGGATTTGAAGGCAAAGAAGCGAACGGGAAGTAAGGAAAAGGCCTTAGAGGGAAAAAATGTGGTGCTACTGTTTCAAAAATCCTCCACAAGAACCCGTTGCGCCTTTGAGGTAGCGGCCTTAGACGAAGGGGCCCATGTAACCTTCCTGGGTTCCAGCGATTCTCAAATGGGCAAGAAGGAATCCCTGGAAGATACGGCAAAGGTTCTGGGACGTTTTTATGACGGAATGGAGTTTCGAGGCTTTAAGCAGGAAACCGTGGATGTTTTGGCGAAGCATGCGGGCATTCCTGTTTGGAACGGATTGACCGATTTATACCATCCCACCCAAATCCTTGCGGATTTACTGACCATTACGGAGCATGTGGACAAACCGTTGAATAAAGTGAAGTTTGCATACCTTGGGGATGCCCGAAACAACATGGGGAACTCCTTGATGATCGGAGCGGCGAAAATGGGTATGGACTTCAGAGCCGTAGCGCCGAAGGAACTGTTCCCCGGAGAGGAACTGGTCGGTGAAATGAAGGAACTGGCTAAGGAAACCGGCGGAAAGATCACCCTTACCGATGACGTTGCCGAAGGGGTTAAGGACGCGGATGTGATTTATACCGATGTTTGGGTATCCATGGGAGAAGAGGATCAGTTTGAAGAGCGGATTAAGATGTTAAAGGATTACCAGGTAAACATGGATATGATTCGAAAGGCAGGAAACGACAACCTGATTTTCATGCACTGCCTACCGGCCTTCCATGACCTGGAGACCGATGTCGGAAAAGAGGTATATGAGAAGTTCGGCCTGAAGGAAATGGAAGTTACCGACGAGGTTTTCCGTTCCAAGCATTCCGTGGTATTCGATGAGGCGGAGAACCGAATGCACACCATCAAAGCGGTGATGGTGGCCACCATGGGCTAGGAAAATTCCGGCGTGATTTTTCATTTGCAAGGCACCGGGAACACTTCCAAAGGGTGGGAGTGTTCCTGTTTTAAAAGGAACGCAGATAAATACTGTTACACTGAAGAAGGGAGGGAGCTGACAGTATTGTCAGCGAAAATATATGGTTAAGGAAAACAGCAGAATCGTAATTGCCTTAGGGGGGAATGCTCTGCAGGCGGACCCTAAGGATACCACCGCTAAGGCCCAGATCCAAACGGCAAAGGAAACGGCAAAACCCATCGTGGATTTGATTCAGGACGGTCATGAGGTAATCATCGCCCACGGAAACGGTCCCCAGGTAGGGCAACTTGTGGCCACCTATGAAACCGCCAGGGCCGCCAATCAAGATTTGCCCATCATGCCTTTTCCCGAATGCGGCGCCATGTCCCAAGGCTATATCGGCTATCACTTGCAACAGGCCATCCGGGAAGAAATGGTTCAAAGAGATCTGAAAAAAGAAGTGGGTACCGTGGTAACCCAGGTGGTCGTGGATGAAAAGGATCCCGGCTTTCAAAATCCCACCAAGCCCGTGGGCTCCTTTTTCAATGAAGAAGAGGCGAAAAACCTGGAAAAGGAAATGGGTTTTGTGATGAAGGAAGACTCGGGACGTGGATATCGACGGGTGGTGGCATCCCCCGAGCCCGTGGATGTGATAGAGGCCCCCATGGTCAGAACCCTTGTGGACAGCGGCCATGTGGTGATTACCGTCGGCGGCGGCGGTGTGCCGGTGCTGGATCGTGGGAACGGTGTACTGGAAGGGGTGCCCGCGGTAATCGACAAAGATTTTGCATCGGAAAAAATCGCGGAAATTCTTGACGCGGATATGCTGATTATCCTGACGGCGGTAGAGAAAGTGGCCATTAATTTTGGCACCCCCGAGGAACAGGAACTATCGGAAATCACCATCGCCACAGCGAAACAATACATGGAGGAAGGTCACTTTGCACCGGGGTCCATGCTGCCCAAGGTGAAAGCGGCGTTGAAGTTTGTGGAATCAAAGCCGGGGCGAAAGACCTTAATTACTTCCTTGGACAAGGCGAAGGATGGAATTGAGGGAAAGACCGGTACCACCATCGTAAGCTAGGAAAACTGCAGATTGAAAAACTCTCTTCTTGATTTGAAAGAAGGGAGTTTTTTTAGATTCTTTTTTACAAGGCCTCGGTTTTAAGATATAATAAACATCAAACTCATGAAACAATGGAGGCTTTGAAAGATGGAGAAAATAAAGATCAAAACCTATGGAAAAGTGAACCTTTATCTAGAGGTTATCAAAAAACGGGAAGACGGATACCACGAACTTCAAATGGTCATGCAAAGCATCGGTCTTTACGACGAAGTCCGTCTAGGGGAGAAACCGGGCAATGAAATTACATTGTATACCGACTCACCCTACATACCCAGGGATGAAGGGAATATAGCGGTACAGGCGGCAAAACTGATGAAAGAAGAATTTCAAATTGATAAAGGAGTGGAAATTTCCATTGCAAAGAACATCCCTGTGGCCGCCGGTCTGGCGGGGGGCAGCGCCAATGCAGCGGGGGTCCTAAAGGGATTGAATGAGCTGTGGGAACTCAACCTCGGAGCCCAAGAACTGCGGCGCCTGGGCCTTCGCCTGGGGGCGGATGTTCCCTTTGCCTTAATGGAAGGGGCGGCAGTGGCGGAAGGGATCGGAGAACGACTGACCCCCATAGAGGGCCTGAAAAACACTTGGATGGTACTTTGTAAGCCCGGCATTTCCGTATCCACCCCCGAGGTATACAAAGCCTTGGACCTGGAGGTTTTGACAAGCAGACCCCTGCCCGGGGAGTTTATCACGGCCATGGAAAAAAGAGATCTGAGAACCATCAGTAACACCATGTACAACGCTTTGGAGAGCGTGACCGCAAAAAAACACGGTGTGATCGGGGATATTAAAAAGAAGATGATGCAGTACAACGCCATGGGAACCATGATGACCGGTAGCGGGCCGACGGTGTTCGGGATTTTTAAAGATCAGGACCGGGCAAAAAAAGCGGCTCGAAACCTAAAGAAGTATCATCACCAAACCTATGTGGTCACCACTTATAATAAATCCTAAGGAAAAGCAGAGGACAGGACCCGGAAGAAAGGCAATCCCTGTGTATGGAAAGGAAGGAAATACGTTGAAAAAAAACATATTGATCGTTTTAGGAGGGCAATCGGGGGAACACGAGGTTTCCCTAATGTCGGCCCTATCGGTACTGAAGGCCCTGGACGAAAAAAAAATACGGAATCATTCCCGTGGGCATTTCCAAAGAGGGGACCTGGAAATTTTTTGATCAGCCCCTGGAGAGCATAAGGGAAAAAAGTTGGCAACAACTGCGAGACTATCTTGCGAAGGAAGAGACACAGGATCTTTCCCTGCGTACGAATACCGGAAAAGAACCGAAGGGACAGCTGGTCTTATGGAATCAGCACCGTAAGGAGGCCGTTGATCTGGTCTTTCCCGTGTTGCACGGCCCCTTGGGGGAGGATGGAACCATCCAGGGTCTGTGTGAGATGTTAAACGTTCCCTATGTGGGCTCGGGAGTATTGGCATCCTCCGTAGCCATGGATAAGGTGATGACCAAAAAGATCGTAAGCACCCTGGGGATTTCCCAGGCGGATTATTATCTGGTGTTAAAAGAGGAGTACGGGAAAAGTTCTAAGGAAATGGAAAAACATCAACGGTTGATCGAAACGCGATTTTCCTACCCCCTATTTATCAAGCCTGCAAACCTGGGCTCCAGTGTGGGGATCACCAAAGCCCATAACCTTTCGGAGTTAAAGGAGGGCATCGACTTAGCCCTTACCTATGACCGTAAGGTACTGGTGGAAGAGTTCATTGATGCCCGGGAGATTGAATGCGGTATCCTGGGGAACTATGAGCCGAAAGCCTCCCTTCCTTCGGAAATCATTCCCCATAATGAATTTTACGATTACCGGGACAAATATTTTGACGGGAAAAGCCAGTTTGTGATTCCCGCCAACCTCACCGAAGAGCAGACAGAAAAGATTCAAAGCCAGGGGAAAAGGATCTTTAAGGCCGTGGGATGTACCGGACTGGCCCGTATCGATTTTTTTGTTGAAAAAACCACCGGGGAGATCTACTTTAATGAAATCAACACCATGCCCGGGTTTACTAAAATCAGTATGTATCCTAAGATGTGGGAAGCCACGGGAATCTCCTATGAGGCTTTGGTGGAGGAATTGATTGAACTGGGACTCCGCCGTTTTCAAAAATAATCAGGATTCTAGGATACACCATAGAAAGGAACGATGAAATGAAACAACAGGTACAAGTAAAAATTATCGGCACCCAAAAAGATGCCCAGGGTGAGGAAAACGTGATCGAACTGGTCACGGAAGGGACTTTTTTCAAAAAAAACGGTAAGTACTATGTGGTATATGAAGAAACGGAACTGTCGGGGATGGAAGGTTCCACCACCACATTGAAAATTGACGGAGAGGACCGGGTCAATATCCGGCGTTTCGGCAGCGCCAAGGCGGATATGATTTTTGAAAAAGGGAAAACCTACTCCACGGGGTATGAAACCCCCTACGGCCTGATGGAGATGAACATCACCACCCATCGAATCGCGGTTTCCGTCAAGGAGGAGGCACCGGAAATATCGGTAAAAATCCAATACCGAATTAAGGTAATGGGAACCGAGGATACCATGAATATTTTAGACATTTCTATTTCATAAAGGAGGCACCCTATGTCATTGGGAATCAGTGAAATCCGTTGGGATCCTACCACAGTTCAAGAGTATAGCCATTGGATCTATGCATTGTTGGCCTTTTTTATCCTAAGCGGTTTGCGAAAACCCATTACAGGATACACGATGAAAATAATGCTTGCCCTGACGGCAAAGACCAAAACCGATTTTGATCGAAAACTGGTAAAATCCTTTGAAGGGCCCTTTCGATTTCTGGTGGGCTTTTCGGGGATATACATCGCCCTGAGGCTGTTAAACCTCCCGGAAAATGTGGATGGGGTAATACTGAATATTTTCCGTTCCCTGTTTATCATCGCCATCGCCTGGGGCTTTATGAACTTGTTTAATCAAACCTCGGGGATTTTGGAGAATTTGGCCAAACGGTTTTCCGTGGAAGTGAACGATATTTTAATTCAGTTTATTGCCAAGGGCGTTCGGGTGATCATCATCGCCCTGGCGGTAAGCATTGTGGTCCAGGAATGGGGCTATAATGTGAACAGCTTTGTGGCCGGCCTTGGCATCGGGGGCTTGGCCTTTGCATTGGCAGCCCAGGACACCCTGGCCAATCTTTTTGGCGGAATGGTCATTACCCTGGATAAGCCCTTTACCCTGGGAGACTGGATTGCAACCCCTTCGGTGGAAGGGGTTGTGGAGGAGATTTCCTTTCGGAGCACCCGGGTACGTACCTTTGCCCAGGCCCTGGTTCATGTGCCCAACGCCACCATCGTGAAAGAACCGATCACCAATTGGAGCCGGATGGGTATGCGGCGGGTAATGTTTACCCTGGGAGTAATGTATTCCACGCCGAAGGAAAAATTGGAACGGTGTACCCGGTCCATCGAAGAGCTCTTAATCAATCATGAAGAAATCGATAATGATTTTATCGTGGTACGTTTCAATGAGTTCAATCAAAGCAGTCTGGATATTTTCATCTATTGTTTTGCCCTGACCACCCAATGGGCGGAATTCTTAAGAATTAAAGAGGATATCAACTTTAAAGCCATGGATATTTTACAAAAGGAAGGGGTGTCGGTGGCCTTTCCCTCCCGCAGTATATATTTTGAAAACTATGGGGACAAAGAGGCCGTTGAAATTACCGACCGGGAAGATAAAAAAACCAATCCATAAAAAAAAACCCTCCCAGGGAGGGTTTTTTCAATGGAGGGAGGAATCTGTAAATTACAGGTTCATCTCTACGTTGAACTGCTCTTTGTATTCCTTAACTTTCTCCGTGTAAAGAGCTTGTTGTTTTTGCATTAAAAGGTTCTGCATTAATTGTCCCTTTACTTCTTCGAAGGATTTAACCGAGGCTTCGGTTTTTTCCTCCACTTTGATTAGGTGCACGCCAAACTGGGTTTTAACCGGTGCGCTGATGGTGCCTTCGTCCATATTAAAGGCCGCCTCTTCAAACTCCGGAACCATTTTCCCCTTAGGGAAAGCGCCCAGATCTCCGCCCTGGTCCTTAGAGGGGCACTTGGAGTTTTCCTTCGCCGCATCCTCGAAACTGACGTTTCCTGCATCGATGTCGCTTTTTACCTTGGCCAGCGCTTCCTCATCATCCATTAGGATGTGTTTGCAAGCCACTTTTTCCGGCTCCTGGAATTGTTCTTTGTTGTTTTCATAGAACACTTCCGCCTCTTCCGGCTTTACTTCCGCATCTTTAATGGTTTTATTGATGGCGTACTGCTTTAGGAAATTGTCCTTGATTTTGTCAAGTTCCTGTTGGAATTCCTGATCTTCTTCCATGTTGTTTTCCTTGGCCTTTAAGAAAAACAGCTCTTGGTTTACCAGTTCCTCCACAAGGGTTTTCTTACCTTCTTCCGATTGAAATTGCATGGCTCGCTGAGGGTCTAAAGATCCTAATAAGGCATCTACGTCCTGCTGGGTAATTTCCCGGCCTTCCACCACGGCTAATACTTTGTTTTCTTTAGTCATAAAAGTAAACGCTCCTTTATATTTATATTCTTAGCCATCATAACAAAAAAAATAGCATATGTCCAATTTTTGTAGGGTTTTTCAAGGTTTTCTTCCTCCGTCTTAGGGCGGAGAAAAAAACCGTCTTAAGGTTCTTGGAGGAAAAAGGAATATAACGTATACTGAACATAGAAACAAAGAAGAGAAAGGAGTGGTGATCATGAACAGGAACTTCAAAAGACCCTTTGCGGGAGTCCTATTAATCACCCTGGGGGCATTGTATCTGCTGACGAACATCGGGGTCATCCCCTTGGGGCTTCGGGAAGTGATATCCCTTTACTGGCCGGCGGTGATCATTCTGTGGGCAGGGTACCGCTTGGTAGAGGGCTTCTTTTTAAAAACCACGGCAAAACATAAGTTTAATCGTATTTATTGGTCCTTGGGTTTTATCATTATCGGCGGAGTGCTATTGGAAAATCGGGTGGACTATATTACCCCGGAAAGCATCGGGCTATGGGGCATTTTGTTTTCCCTCATCATTATTTATGCGGGCTTGAGCATTGTATTGTTCAAATCCAACACCATGGAGTTTCGTATTGGCGGGAAGGATGTTCAGGATCGATGCAGGGAAGAGTCCCGGGAGGACTGGGAAGTTTTCCCTGGGGAGCATAAAAACGAAATCAAAGAGCGGATCAAACAGAAGCAGCGAAGAAAAAAAGAAAAATTCCGACAAAAAAATGGGGAAGAACAAAGAAAATATGGGTATACATCCAACAAAGACCGTTTTCATTTTGTCGGAGAAATCCGTTTGGGAGATCAACCCTGGGCCCTGGAAAACAGTAGCTACAGTTTGGGTGTGGGCGAGGTGTATATGGATCTTTCCACGGCCCTGTTGGAAGAGGGGGTGACCTATGTAAATCTTTCCGGATGGGTGGGCAGTGTACAAATCATTGTGCCGGAGGACCTGGCCATTGATGTATCCGCCGATGTGAATATCGGAAGTGTGGAAATCTTCGGAGAAGAACAGGAATTTTCCCGACACCATAAAAACCGACGCTCCGGGGTCTCCTCAAATTTGCTGTGTTACCGAAGCGAGGATTATGACGAGGCCTTAAAAAAGGTTCGGATCAATGCATCGGTGAATATCGGAGAGGTTTCCGTAAAAAAGGTGGGATAAGATGAAATTCTTAAAAAATGTTTTTGTCCGCACCACAGAGGGGAAAAGTGTGCAGTTTGATATTGTAAAGAAGTTCTGGATCACCGGACTGATCACCGTCTTCTTTTCCATCGTGGGAGTACTGATCCTAAGCCTGCTGCTTACGGAGGGGATGAGGAATGATTATCTGGTGGAAAACCTGGGGGTTGCCTTTTTATCCCGGGAGTATTACCGGCTGTTGTTGATTTTCGCCGTCATCGGTTTTTTTGCCGCCATAGGCGCCACCGTTGTGATCGGTCTGCCGGTGGGAAGAACCCTTCGCACCCTCCTACACGTAATACGGGATGCCAATGAGAAACTTTCTAGGGGAAAGCTGGATTACCGTCTCAGGATCCGGGGCTACATTGAACTGGAAGAGATCAGTAATCAGTTTAATCGTATGGCTCAGCGAACGGAAAAACAGGTGGAATCCCTGCAGCGTTTGATCAATGAAAACAAAGAACTGTTGGCGGGGGCCGAAGAAGCCGCTTCCCTAGAGGAGCGAAGAAAAATTGCCCGGGAGCTTCACGATGCCATCAGTCAGCAACTTTTTGCCATCAACACCACCGTGGCCGCCATCCCCAAATTAATGGATCAGCGCCCGGAAGAGGCGAAAAGATACTTTAAGATGATTGAAAAAATGGTCTCCATGGCTCAACAGGAACTGCGGGCCCTGATTATGCATCTTCGCCCGGTGAATTTGGAAAAACACTGCTTAAAAGAGGGAATTGAGAAGCTTTTGGAGGAATTGGATGCGAAACATGAAAACATTGAGATTTATCAGGAGCTTCATAGTATTGAGGGGTTGGCTCCGGGGCTGGAGAACAATATTTTCCGGGTCACCCAAGAGGCGATTTCCAACATCCTTCGTCACTCTAAGGCCACGAAGTTTTCCCTCAAACTATTTCAAAAGGAAAAGGTCCTCGCCTTGGTCATTGAGGACAACGGGGTGGGCATGAACAATACCCATGAGAAAAAAGCTTCCTACGGAATGGCCACCATGCGGGAACGCATTGAGGAACTGGGGGGACGCTTCGACGTGATTTCCTTTCCGGGGAAGGGAACAAGGATTGAAGTTCGGGTGCCCATAGGACTGCAAAGCACCTTTTCAAAAACCCTAAAATGATTCCCACGGAAAAAAACAGTAGGACAGAACAAAAAATATGATAGGAGGGTCTGGTTTGGAAAAAATCAAAGTAATGCTTGTGGACGACCATGAAATGGTACGGATGGGACTGAGCGCATACATATCCACCGATGAGGCCATTGAGATCGTAGGGGAAGCAGGAAGCGGCAAAGAAGGGGTGGCCATGGCCCTTGAGCGAAAACCCGAGGTGATA